>DATADQ010000134.1:0-11381 GCA_036258455.1 Nitrososphaeraceae archaeon
TTTAGCTACCCCCTTCCCTATTGGTCCTATCAGGAAACTCAAGCGAGTTTTAAAGACGGTTAACTCCTCAGGCCATATGTCTGATACTTCGTAAACGAACATGGATTTGGTAAACTTTGCATAAATGTACCCTATAAATGATGAAAATATTATTGGCGCAATAGAATATACTAGGCTTACCTTACCTGTTATGCTCAGTATTTTTGGCATGAACAACAAGGTTAGCAATACAAAATCAAGGAATATGACTAACCTTCTCAAATAACCAGTATATTCTATTGGAATCAGCCTAAGCCTAATTATTGTGAATGAATCCATACTCTCAACAAAAAAAAACTTCCCTTTGTATGTAGGATCTATTACTTTACCACTTGGATACGATGGAAAGCCGCAAATGACAAAGACTGAATAGCCAATTTTATGCAAAATAGACGCCCTATTCCAGGCAGCGCTCGACCCCCCACCTGGCTCAGGAGGGAAATAAATGCTTACCAAAAGAGCAATACCTTTGCAAAGCACATTTGTTTTTGTCTCAGACAACAGCGTTAAAGAATAACAAAGTTTATGGCTATATTTTACTTTCTTTTCTATCTCGCATGATATATTTTACTGGTGATTGTCGATAATACGTATTTTGTTATGACCCCTAGATTTGATTAAGAGTAAATGAAGATAATTAGTAAGCAGTCAAAGAAAATTTTTGCGAATACTATAATAATCAGTCAAATTAATTTTTGCTTGTCTTTCCGCCAAATGAATTCCGGCCCGAAATCTAGATTTGCACCTATAAAGTCCTCAAGTTCTATTATTTTGTCTAGGGCTAAACAAGCGTATAACAGAGAAGGTCTGTTGTACGTTCTTCGTTCAGCTTTGATAATGATTCTAGGTTATTTTATCGTCTATTATTACAAGATGTTCAAATCATCAGAGACATTTGAATTTCAAGGAAAGACATATGCCTATTTCTTTCATCCGTACGGCACAACTTGGAGAAACGAGAGAATTGTCGCTGTTCCTATTATTTGGGACATTGTTAAGGCATATGAAGAGAGAAAAAAGAATATACTGGAGGTTGGCAATATGTTATCATACTATTTTAAAGTAAGCCATGATATAATTGACAAATATGAGATAAAGGACGGAGTGATTAATGAGGATGTTGTTGATTTTAAACCATCAAAAAAATATGATTTGATAATAAGCATACTAACATTACCAGAAGTTGGCTGGTATGATATGCCAAGAGATCCTGAAAAGAGTGTACGTGCATTTGAGAACCTGAAAAAACTTTTGTCTCCTGGAGGACAATTAGTCCTGGTCGTTGGTCTGGGACTCAATACTCAATTTGAAGAGTCGTTGAGAACCAAAACAATAGAATTTAACAAACAAGGCTACTTGAGGCATCTAAAAGGATACAGGTGGGAGGAAGCAGACTGGAAAGATGTCAAGGATGCGAAGTATGATAAATTTGTTCCTACTGCTCATGGAATTCTCATAGGCACTGTTAGGACGGAAATACCCAGCAGTGCTTAAACAAGAAATCTGCTCAAAATATACGTTTACTAATCAAGCCTATTTGTAACTAGACAAGAGTAACCCTAGTGCGTTCTCACAAGTAGATCATAGCAAAAAACGTTCCTTATTATTTCGGACTTACAAAACAAAATCTATAATTGGATGTGCCTTAGCCCAGGACAATTACACGCGCCCACTGACTCTCCTAGTTGCTCTCAAGTTTGAAGAGCTCCTACCTTAACACATTAATAATATTAGAGATTAACTGAGGACTAAATGCTTTCCTCTTTATTGATTATAGTCATTATACTATCAGTATCTGGATTAGTTATAGCGATTATACTATCATTTTCTGGATTAATTGTGCCTTCAGACTTAATCCTCACTTTAGCGCCAGAGGAAAAAGAACCTCCAATTCTCAAAGATTCAGCTTTAAGAGCAGAAGTACTTGTAGATGGACTTAAGTTTCCCACTAGCATAGCGTTCTTAGGTCCAGATGACATGCTGGTTTTAGAGAAAGATAACGGCAATGTAAAAAGGATTGTATATGGTGAAATTTTGAAAAAACCCTTGCTAGATGTTGAAGTAGCCAACGAACTTAATAGAGGTATGTTGGGAATTGCAATTGGAAACCAAACCGAAAAAAACACTGCAGGTGAAACAAACAGGTATATTTTTTTGTATTATACTGAATCTTCGGGGCACGACGGTAATGATGATTGTTTTACTCCAGTTAGTTGCAAAGAAGGTAGTGACCCTAAAGGTAATCGCCTTTACAGGTATGAGTTGAACGATCAAGGCGTGTTAGTAAATCCTAAACTCTTGCTAGACATACCAGCAACACCAGGGGCCGAGCATCATGGAGGTATTCTCAAAATAGGCCCTGATAATAATATTTATCTCACAGGTGGCGATGGTCATAGCTGTACAGTCGTAAATGCTGATAGCTGTAAGGAAAGTAAATTGAACAGAACTATATTGTATTCTCAAACCTCGAACGTACAAAACGGATTGCCTCCTGCTGAAAGGGGAGGCATACTCAGAGTCAACCAAAATGGCCAAACAGTGCAGGAGGGTATTCTCGGCAAAGGGGATCCTCTAGAAAAATACTATGCATATGGCATACGTAATAGCTTTGGGATGGATTTTGATCCTATAACTGGGAACCTATGGGACACTGAAAATGGACCATCATTTGGGGATGAAATAAATCTTGTTGAGCCAGGATTTAACAGTGGATGGTTAAAAATCCAAGGGATATGGCCTATAGACAATAGTGACTTGCTAATAGACGGCTATACCCCATACAGAGGGTATATCTCAACAGGGAGTGAGAACATTACAGCAGCTACTGGAAATCTAGCAGATTTTCATGGAAATGGAAAGTATAGTGATCCCGAATTTGTATGGAACCAGAGTGTGGGTGTTACTGGATTGAAGTTTCTGAATTCTACAAAACTGGGTAAAGTATATGAGAATGATATGTTCGTGGGAGATTTCCAAGGTAATATCTATCATTTTGATTTGAATGAAGATAGAACAGCACTTAGTCTTAACGGAACTCTTAAGGATAAAGTAGCAGATTCTTCTGAACGTCGTGGACTTCAAGACATAATTTTTGGGCAAGGGTTTGGTATTATTACTGATATTGAAGTTGGACCAGATGGTTATCTCTATGTTGTTTCATTTTTACAAGGAATACAAGGAAAAATATTCAAAATTGTTCCTAGGCTTTAATCTTCAACAGCAGCTGGGGTATCTATACCGGGATCCATCCGCGTACGTAGCGATCGATAGTTGGCCAAAATTCGGAAATCATATGGTGATTTTTTGGTATATTTATAACTTTTATATCAGCCTTAAATCAATAGTAGTTAAATTAGTCAATGCCCAATTTAAAAACGTATTTCGAAAAAACTTCTGCAAAAACCCAAAAAGAAAGTTACAGGAAGCCAAATTCTCTGAATAGCAAGAAAACAGAAACAATCCTCTTGATTGACAGTCCTGGTATATCTCATTATACCTCTTACCTTGCGTACGGGCTTTCAAAATATAGAGACGTTATTCTCTACGGGTTCTCAAAAGAGGAGTACTATGTTACGGGTGCGGCTACCAAAAAGAGAATAAAATTTTATAATATTCGAGAAAAATTACCGAATGGAAACTCAACATTAATGATTATGCTAGAATCATTGCTGTTATTTTTCATACTTTTCAAGGCGTTTACTAAAACAGGATATGACATAGTACATATCCAAGGATATCTGCCAATGTTCTTTTTTTTTATTCCTATGTTAAAATTAAGAGGGAAAAAGATTTTCTGGACAGTTCACGACGTTAACTTCAGACCTTCAAACGCAGGCATCCGCGGCAAACTAGACTTTATTTACACCGTTACCGTATCAGAACCCTCATTACTACTGAAATACTCAGATATCATAATAGTACATGGGTATTTACTTAAAAATCAATTATCTGCAAAAGGAACAGAAAATAATAAAATTCATGTTATTCCCCATTTTGATTACAGATATCTATTGAATGATAGTATGAAGGAAAATGCCAAATTTAATGAAGGAAATCTACCCGCAGGTTATGTCCTTTTTTTTGGACGAATAGCTCCTTACAAAGGACTTGAATTACTGATCAATGCATCAAGAATAGTTAAAAAAAGAATAGGGTATGAATTTATTCTATTAGTCGCAGGAGAAGGTGATATATCTTTACTAAAAAATCATATGTCGGATGATGAGTACGCTTATATCCACATATTGAATAGACGGATACCGTATCGTGAAATTCCTAATTTATTTTACGGTGCAAAATTTCTAATATTACCCTACATCGATGCGTCGCAAAGTGGAGTGATACCTCTAGCCTACACGTTTTCAAAACCAGTTATCGTTTCAAACGTAGGGTCTTTATCAGAATACGTAGACCATGGGAAAACAGGCTTGATATTTGAATCTGGCAATACGGAACAGCTAGCAAATCGTATTATAGACTTGATTAAAAATAGAGATTTGTGTACAGAAATGGGAGAGAACGCCAACAAGAAATTACTGAATGATATGTCATTAGAACTATGTTGTGACAGACTGAATTATCTTTATAATATGATCTAAAAAATTTAAAGTGCAAATATCTCAATTCATCCACTAACTACCAAAAATAAGTTTGTTTTTGTAAGTATATTAAATACGAGTTATCTATCAGGAACAATAATAGTCTCAAAGAGTATGATAGAATCGAATAAACAGGCAATTGGCAGAGGAGCGGTTTATATCTATATTCAATTCTTTGTTTCATCAATTTCGGGGTATATTTTTTGGCTGATTATTACACAACTGACTAGCTCTGCCATAGTAGGAACGTTATCAGCTATAATTGCTATTAGTGAAATACTAGTTAGCTTTGCAATCATTGGCGTCCCTGATAGTATTCAGAGATTTCTTGGAAGGTCTTTTTATGAAAAAAATGCAGAAAGTGCTAAGAAATATCTTGCGGCATCATTTATTCTTGTATCATTAGGTATTTTGGGAACCTGCCTATTCATAATATTTGATAATGCAGTCCTCAAATTAACTGAAATTGATTATAATTTAAAATTAGTGATTATTGCCATTGTTACTTCATCGGCAGTTAATCTTTTACTAACATCCATAATTATCTCCTCCCTTAAAACTAAAGTTTTGCCGACTGTAAATATTATAGCTTCATCCTCTAAAATTATCTTGTCTATTTTCTTGATTTTATTAGGTGGTGGCGTCATTGGTATATCATTAAGTTATCTTTTCTTCGGTAACGCTTTGTCAGCAATTCTGTTAGCAGTATGTTCCATTAGACTATTTAGATCAACGATCAAAGTGGATACTCCAGGATCGGAAGTTAGTCTACAACATGCATCTAAAGATCTTTTAGTTGGGGGGATTGCGAGTTGGATCCCTATGCTAATTACAAATGTTGGAATTCAATTGGGAACTATTGTATTGTATGGAGCTAAAGGATCAGAAGATACAGCAATTTACTTTATATCACTTACCATAGTAAACGCATTGCTTCTTGGTACTGTCTCGTTCACTGCTATTGGATTACCCATACTAAGCTCAATTCAGGATGGTCGAAAGAGATTTGCATGGCAAACAATTAGATGGGGTTATATTATTTCAGTGCCTTTAGCATCATCCATTTTCTTTTATTCACGGGAAGTATTAGGTCTCCTTGGACAAAATTATATAGAAGGAGAGACATCCCTGCAAATTTTGTTACTGTCATTACCACCTACAATTATTCTAAGTGGTATTGGTAATCTAGTTTATTCTTATGGAAATTATAAACGATCATTAGCTATTGACTTATTTATGAGTATTCCACGAGTTCTCCTATACTTTCTACTCGTTCCAATCTATGGATCAATGGGAGCATCCATTAGTTTTACGATAGGATCACTCACAGGACTCGTCGTATCAATAATAGTAGCTCACAAGATTGGGATGTTGATATTTTGGAAGGATCTTGTCCTATTATTTTTTGTTCCTATACTGATTGGATTCATTTTACATAGTTTTGGAATCAATTATGTTATTGGAATATTTGCAACTATAATAGTTTCTTACATATCATTTTCAAAGTTAAATACAATCACGAGATCTGACGTACGTGATATTGTGGACATTTTACCAGATAGCATTTCAAATCAAATATTAAATTTTCTAAGAAAAGTCAAAAGAGATTGATATACCAATCTTCGTGTGACTAATTTATCTAAAATTAATTTTTCCGATATAGAGGGTTTCAAATACAAACAAGTTTTTAGTGTTTTTGCAAGTGATTTAAAGTTGGTACAAACATCTATAAAATTATCATTAATAGGTACTATTAGCGGCATAAGAATGATATAATTAGCAGAGTATAATAATTTAAGTAGTGATTCACTATAAACAAATAGAAACGATGTCTGTCAGCGGTGAGGAATCAGAACCCTTGTCTCGGGTGTTATTATTTGATAGTGATGGTTTATCAAATTATACCTGTTATCTTGCTCGTGGTATCTCTAAATTCAGACAAGTGGTATTATATTCCTTTTCTAAAAAATCTCATATTGTTACAGGAGCGTCTCTAGAAAAAAATGTAAAATTTCAATATATTAAGAAATGGTTACCTAAAGGATACTCAACTTTAAAAGGGATTATCCGAGTAATTTTATTATTTTTTATTTTATTGATGACCTTAACTCGGAATAAATATGAAATAGTTCATATTCAACAACATTTGCCTATGTTCTTTTTTTTTATTCCTCTATTAAAAATGAGACACAAAAAAATCTTTTGGACACTACACGATACTGAAATCTACATCCCTAGTAGTAACATCCATGGAAAACTGCAAGTATTATTTTTGGAAATTGTTTCGCAACCCAAAATTATGATGAGATGGTGTGATGGAATAATTGTTCATGCCGTTTCGCTAAAAAAACAATTAATTGAAAAGAAAGTCGATCAAAATAAGATCCACGTTATTCCACATTTTGATTATAATTATTTACTTGAAAATAATTTCACTAATTTCTCAAATTCAGTCGATATCCCAAATACTAGCTCAGATCAAAATAATTTGCCCAAAGAATATGCTCTATTTTTTGGTAATATTGCACCATGGAAGGGAATGGAGGTTTTGATTGAAGCCTCAAGCGTAGTAACTGATAAGTTGGGAGAAAAATTCAATTTAGTCATTGCTGGAACACCGTATGATGGTTATCATTCATATTTTAATGACCTTGTCAGAGAAGGAAGCGGCTGTATCAAGTTAATTAATAGGTTCATTGAAAGTTATGAAATTCCTGTTTTTATCAAAAATTCAAGCTTTCTAATATTACCATATGCAGAGAGCTTTCAATATTCAGTAAGTGGTGTTATACCGTTGGCATATACATTTTCTAAGCCTGTAGTAGTTTCGAGTATCGAACCATTAAAAGAATATGTAGAAAACGGTAGGACAGGTTTAATTTTCAAATGTGGGGATAGTAGACAGTTAGCAAATTGCATTATTGAACTTGTGCAAAACTATTCTAAATGCAGCGAAATGGGAATGAATGCGCATGAGAAAATGCTTCGAGAAATGTCACTTGCACAATGTTGTGAGGTTCTGAACACTCTTTACAATAAAAAAGAATAAAAGACCTTATAATTGGGACATATGTTTGCTACTGCTAGGACTTAACAAATGAATGTATGCATTGTCAGTTCCTGGATACCGAGTAAGAAACTGCCTTACTCAGGATCCTGGGTATTTGATCTTGGAGAGAGCCTAGCTAAGTATGGTTTTAACGTATCAATAATAGGCCCTTTGGGAGAGAGCGATCAACCTCTTGAGCAAACAGACTTCATGTCAATATATAGAGTGAATATGAACCTTCCAATATTTTCGATGCTAAAACTGGTTAATAAGATAAAACCAGACATTATCCATGTCCATGCGCCTAACATCTTTAGTTGTAATGTTATTCCGATAGCCAAGTTGAAGGGTATACCAATTGTAGCTACGGTGCATTTAGGAGAGGTTGAACCTATCGGAAATATCCTTTCCTTCTTCAGAAGAGTTGCACTAGCTAGATTCAAAAGAATTATTGCTGTATCTAACTACACAAAGTCTCTTGCAATCAATGCTGGAGCTGACAATTCAAAAATCTCTGTAATTTATAATTCCTGTGATGAAAAATACTTCTACTACGGTAAGGATAAGCAAACTGCAAGAAAAAATCTTGATCTTCCTGCCGAAACTAAAATTATTCTATTCGTAGGCGACCTAATAAAACGAAAAGGAGTTCATTTCTTGGTTGAATCACTTCAGGCGCTCAAATTAGCTCAGCATACCTTTCTTGCAATAATTCTCGGTGAAGGAAAAGAACTTCAAAATCTTGAAGCAATGGTAAAGGAATACAACATCAGGAATCATGTTAGATTTAATGGAAATGTAACCAGGGCAGCTTTGGCAGATTTCTATACTGCAGCAGATGTCTTCGTACTGCCCTCATTTTCAGAAGGACATTCTGTAGCGCTCCTGGAAGCAATGGCGTCAGGACTACCGTTAGTGGCCTCGGACATTGAGAGCAATAGGGTGAGTATCGAAGATGGAGTTAATGGTTTTCTTTTCGAAACAGGCAATGTAAAAAAGTTAGCTGAAAAGCTTTCGATAATATTGAGAGATGTTAGATTGCAGCAAACCATGTCATCTAATAGTGCAAAAATGTACCTTGAAAGATTCAGTTCGCGAACACAAATCGAGGAACATCTAAAGTTATACAACTCAGTAAGAAGCAAAAAACACGATTAGCATAACAAAGACTGTCTTCAAAGCTAAAAAGTAAATTGAAAATTCAGTTCGCTGAGTTCAATTGAGGAACATTGAGCTAGGCAATAAAAATCCGAAATGAGAGGTCAGAACAACGGTTATTGTTCTTAAAGTCTAAATCTTAAGTTATGAATTTCCAAACTATTTGTATTGAGTTTTTATCTTGCGATAAAATAATAAAGGCTAAATTGGTGTGGTATTAAACAGCGATATGATTTCTGATGATGCTTATCATCGAATTATTATAACCAAGGGTTCCATTTTATCCAGAGCTAAAGATGTGTACAATAGGGAAGGTTTTTGGCCATTGGTACGCATCTCTTTTTCCTTTTTAAAAGAAATTTGTCTGGTAACAATTCCTGACAGCATTTGGTGCTTCCGTCATAAGATATTCGAATCAAAGACATTTGAATTCCAAGGTAAGACTTATCACTATTTCTTTCATCCGTACTGTACAACTTGGAGAAATGAAAGGACAGTTGCCGTTCCCATTATTTGGAACTTCGTAAAGCGATATGAAGCGAAAGGAAAAAAAATTTTGGAAGTAGGCAATACGCTTTCATACTATTTTAAAGTAAGCCATGATGTCCTGGACAAATATGAGATAATCAAAGGAGTGATCAACGATGATGTCGTTGACTATAAGTCATCAAAAAAGTATGACTTGATAGTAAGCGTAGTGACACTACCGGAAGTTGGTTGGTATGAGTCACCTAGAGACCCTACTAAAACTACACGTGCACTTGAAAATTTGAAAACTCTTCTATCACCGGATGGCGAAATAGCAGTAGTAATGAATCTAGGAATCAATCCTGAATTCGATAAGTCGTTGGAAAATAAAACAATAAAATTCGAGAAACATGGGTACTTGAGACATTTAAAAGGATACAGGTGGCAAGAATCGGATTGGGAAGATGTCAGACATATTAAATATGATAAATCTGTTCCAACTGCCAATGCCGTGATGGTAGCTATCATTCATTAAAATAAATCCAACCTTGGACGGATAGTTTA
Organism: Nitrososphaeraceae archaeon; assembly: GCA_036258455.1. GTDB lineage: Archaea > Thermoproteota > Nitrososphaeria > Nitrososphaerales > Nitrososphaeraceae > TA-21. The sequence continues at coordinate 9,880 of DATADQ010000134.1, forward strand.
TGAAAGTACCTGTTTTGAAATAGGTTTACTGTAACATGCGAACTTTTTGCACTAAAAAATGTCCTTTGTGCATACAGATGTTATAAAAAAAGATATAATTTGTAGTATATAGTAATCCTTTAATCTATTTATATATCGTATTTAGAGTAAAGTGTAGTAGAATTTCATATTGAGTTCAAATGTTGAAGACAAAATTATAATATGTATTCCAGCCTTTAATGAGGCAAAAACTATTTCGGAAATTATTCAGAGATCAAAAAAATACGCTAATGAAATTCTAGTTTATGATGATGGCTCGAAGGATGATACGTTCGAAGTTGCTACCGCTGCAGGTGCGACTGTGATCCGAAATCAGGAAAACCTTGGATATGGGGTGGCCATCAGATCGTTATTTCAGGCGGCAAAAGAACAGTCCGCTGATATCATGGTAACACTCGATTCAGATGGCCAACACAACCCAGACCAGATACCACATCTTATCGAACAAATAAGAGAGGGATTTGATATTGTCATTGGCTCTAGATTTCTAAGAAAGGACGATAAAGAAAAGGTGCCAAGAGTGAGGAGCTTTGGCATTAGAACTATAACAAAACTAACTCAGACTGGCGCCTCTGGTAAAATAACGGACTCTCAAAGTGGATTTAGAGCTTACAGCAAGAATGCTTTATCAAAAATAAATCTATTCCAAGATGGAATGGCCGTATCCACGGAAATTTTGTTGAGGGCAAGTGAAAAAAAACTATCAATTACCGAAGTACCAATTACAATCAATTATGACATAGAAGATCCTTCAACACATAATCCTATAACACATGGTGTGGGAGTGCTGTATTCGGTATTTCAGTACTTTTCTTTACGTCACCCTATGGCATTCTATGGACTTCCGGGCATTGCTTTACTAGCAGTTGCAGCTTTCTTTATGAAAAACGCTCTGAATTTGTTCTCCAAGACTGGATACGTCTCAACTAATATGATATTGATAGCTGTGGGGATAGCAGTAGTAGGGGTGGTGTTGCTGGCCACTGGTGCCATCCTCTATACATTAATAGCCTATTTTAAAGGAAAAATGAAATACTGAAACTAAAAATGCAATTGAGTTTATTGATTTCAGTTCTAGCCGTGGGAATAGTTATTGCTGGTCAACTACATCTCATCTTCCTCAATGTGAGCAGCTTTGAAGAAGAAGTTAAATCTGTAGAGGGAGCATTTTATTTTGATAAGAAATTCATACCAGTTATGGATGAAATATCTGCCAAAGTTCCTCAAAATGAAACTATAGTTATGTCTTATAATTCAACTTCGTTGCTTGACTTTTTTGTCAAAAGTAAAATTGAAATACCATATGGAGTGACGTCATTAGAATCATTGAGGAATTACATGAATGACAAAAAATTAACATGGCTGTTGGTATATGAAAATGTTTCCCATTCGAAAGATCTAGAATCCTTATTCAATAAAAGCGGGTTGAGGCAATTAGAAAGTGATTTTCAAAAAGTAGATGA
>DATADQ010000135.1:0-3422 GCA_036258455.1 Nitrososphaeraceae archaeon
GCAGACAGTTGCAATATCAGCTATAGTCTTCGGGGTAGCTGTTTCTCTGCAGGCTGCGTACAAGGCTGCTCCTACGAGGCCAAGAGTAGATCTACCTTTTGCAAGCTTTTTTATCGCAGCTTTTCTGTAAATATAGGCCGCGCTTTCCACAACAGCTTGGCTCAAATACAACTTGTCACCGAAATTATTTAAAAATTTTAAGGCTTTCTCTAGATTTCTAGAGATAGAATCATTTAATTGGGATCTATTATTCCATGTGCGGAGTCTTTGAATCTTCACTTTTTGCGCTGGTTCCAATGCCTTTCCCCTCGCATCGGTATCACCTACCCCTATTAATGTGGACAGGCCCTTGTGATGTATGGCCAAGGATTCAGGCATTCCTGTTCTTGATCTATCTTGGAACTCGGACGGTGTGGAGTATGCGCTACTGTGCTCATTGCTATAGTATTTATCGCTCGCAACACATCCACACGCACTACACACCAATTCATTAGAAACCATATCAAAAATGATTAATTCGCTCTTGCACTCCATACATCGCAGGTTATCTTTAGTATTTGCGTTAATTCCCTGCTCATCAACTTTTTTATTCATCGACATCGCAGTTGAGCCATTAGCAAAGCAGTACCTGCATTTTTTAACATAGTTTTTCTAGAAATCAGAATATCTAGGCAAAGTGGCGCTTTAGATTAGTGATCCAAAGGACATCGCTAAGATTTACATGAAAATAATAACAGATTGTTCTATATCCTTAGACAATAGAAATTCATTTAACGTGCCGAAATCCTTGTTGGTAATCATGGCCAGTCATCATAAATTAATTTCGTCTCCACCTGTCCATCCATTGTACATGCGTATCAGGGCCTGCGATTCAAGGTAAAGTAGAGACCAAGAATAACAAGGGCCCAACACCAGAAAGCTATATTGATTTTTGGCTTGTTTTATGCCATTAGCAGAGGGTGCAAATCTTCTCTAGCAAGTCTTATATCATCGGGATACCCTTAATGATAAGATGCCTAGGGCTGGCTTCAAATCTATTACGGTAAGCGACTATGTTTACAACAGGTTTTTTGGAACTTATGAAAGGACCAGAAGGGATTTGGAGCTTAAGGGAATTACGAGTTTCTCTGGATATCTTACCAGCATGATGGAAGAAATAATGACCAAGTACGAAACGTTTTCTAGACATGCCCCATTTATGGAAAAAATTGATGTCGACCAAAATAGAATTACGGTTAAAGACAATAAGAGGAGGAAGATCGCAGAAGTTTTTCTTAAAGATGATAAGTTGCGCTGTTCGCTAGATGAAAGTATCGATTGTGCTCATATAGGCTTTGTATATTCATTACCAGAATTTTATAACATTATCGCAGCTAAAGGGATAAGAATCTCTCGCACTCCATTCAAACAAAGCAAAATTAAGGGTAATGCCTTCATCTGAGGACTAGCATTAAATTTTTACTATCAAGGGATATGGCTAATATATCTGCCGGGAGAAAATCATGAATATGGCGTTTGTGTTGGATAATAGAGAACAAAAATAAAGCAGCTCATTCCGATCGCTAAAAATACTAATTCGATCTAATCATTACTAGTACATGAATAATAACTTATTACTTGTGGATAGATTAAATAACGTTGATCTTTAACAATAATAATTTTAGGGCCGATAGCTCAGCTTGGTGGAGCGTTCGACTGATAATCGAAAGGTCGAGGGTTCAACTCCCTTTCGGCCCACGTTAGGCTTTACGCTTTATCTTGGTCTACTTTAAATAATTAGCAGACATTTGGATATAATTTCAGATGTACTGTATGACTGCAGTAGCGCGATCAGGATTCTGTGGCCGCGTATAAAGTATAGTGGTCTACCGTGTCTCCCTCCGGAATAATTATCGTGACCGTTGATGCGGAATCATCAGCCGCGGGAAGAGGCGGGATATAAAAATAGCCGTATTCGACTGTAATTAACTGATTGTATTCATAATGCATCGTTGCATAAAGCGAAGAAGACGACAATTCTTGTGTAGAATTATGGTCAACTATTCCTATTAATCGATCAGCAAAGTCTCAAGGCCTATACCTGTTTTCACTAACTATCAACTAGTTGCTATTTACCACGTTTCCAGTTGGTACTCCCTCAACTTCGTTACTGCTTTGTGCGAAAATTGTTTGAGGGCAAGAAATAATGTTATAATTCCAAGACCTAACGTACACAGAGCAAGTTCGAGTTGAATCATGTACATCATATGTTGTTCTAGTGTTTATCCAAAAATTATGAAGACTCTAAATAGTTTCAGATATAACCCTTATCAAGAGGAGCAGAGAACAATCAATTCAGTAGTTTCAGGATAACAATTTGCTCTACATATAAAAGGGATTCAAAAATTTGAAAAATAGATTGGTATGGGGTCTTACTATCATTATATAATGTTAGATCTTCCTCAATCAGGATTTGAGCTAGCAAGGTTATTTTTTCTACTGTTCCTTAACCTATTATTCAGTTGAGACGCTTATTGCATAATTTCGTTTTTCACAAATGATTCCTATTGAGTAGGTTTGCTAGGTTTCAGATGGGGTCACGTGTGAGGGCGTTTAAGCTGCTGACGAATCTACGACCTAACTTTTTGTGTTCTTAGAGGTTTCTTGTACAATGATGCTGAGAGCGACGTGTCAATCGGGGACAAAATCCTAGAAATTACTCATCGAATGCTCCCTTAAGTACATATTTATGCGACCATACAGATTAAAAGAATAATGTCATCTGGAGAATCACCAACTGCACAAGAAGTGAAATGCGATCTATGCGGCCTGACTTTCGCTACGGCCCAAGAAAAAGAAGAACATATGAAGTTAGAACACAAAGAGCATCAGAGGCCTACTGGCGTAGGTTAAATATCTACCCCTAATTTTAGTAGTGCAATAATGGATTGAATGCAATGAGGGAACTCTGAACCTTAAGTCTATTTTTAAATCATACTTTTCAACGTCCTGAATCTTTGGCATGCTGCGTCTATTTAGCAGTTTTTATCATATCTCCAAATTAGATTTTATTTTCAAGTGAGATCTCAACTCTGCAATTGAATCCCAGGTGATCCATACCATGCAGAATTTGGGTTACTAGACAATTCAGCTGGCCTATTAGTTTTGCCCATGACGTTTATCCAAGGCTAGGATTGCCTATCTCTTATTTATATCAAAGTGTTCTTTTGTCTGCAAGACAGATATGCAATTCTAGTGCTCTCTGAACAGTTTAGTTCATCTGCTCCTTATCAAAGGGTAATCATCTTAAATTCTCTACGAATATGCGACCTTTACTTAATTATCTTCTGAGGTTGGATTTGCCATTGGTAAGGGACACATCTTATTGTACATCGGTACTAACACCTTTACTAAAAATAAAACCGTAGCAAGGCACGAAATCA
>DATADQ010000136.1:0-3639 GCA_036258455.1 Nitrososphaeraceae archaeon
TTCTATTCCGAGAGTCCTTGGCAAATTCGCTTACCATTTCAGCATCTTTTTGTGCCTTCTCTAGCGATTTTTCTTCTTTTTTTTCTACTTTAAACGCCATGATTCAAATTGGCCCTTAAAATATATATCAATATCAGTAGGTATGCGACGCTGGTATGCTTTTGTCTCCCTTGAGACTTATCACATACTTCTAGGTTAGAAAGTAAGAATTTTGGTCATGAAACCAATTATCTTAGATTCGATCCACAATGTTGTACAACACATCTACCAATGCTATTAATCAGGTGAATCCTATATGCTATCATATCCATCAATACAGGCTGCTATATTTCGAACCAAGTCTAAGGAGAACTTGAAGAAGAAACTATAGATTTAGCTTCAAAGCCTTCTCTGCTCTTTCCTTCTCTCGCCTAAGCTTATCCTGAATAGCAGATGCTTCATTCAAACCCTTAATCGACAGATCAGACTTTGTCGATAATAAGAGAAATAAAATTAAAAAAAGAATGAGCCTAGACTAAAAATCAAGATGGTATGACAACTCATTATATAATATGAAATCTATTGTGTTTTATCCAGGGTATACTGTATATATCACATTGAACAGGCAAGGATTTAGCTAGTCGTATTGTCGTAGTGGACATATAATGGGCAGAAGGTAACACCTGATGGCCTGAAACTTGTTTTCAAGACTTATACGCAGCTGAAAGTTATGCTCAGTTCTACCATGACAGCTACAATGGGCAGTACAAGTTTCGAGTGATTGGAACTAAAGATAACGGCCCATAGCCCCTTTTATTTTGCCAAAACTTTCTCAGGACTTCGACGAGCTATTTTCCTAGTAGCTACGGTTCGAGCCCCTGAAATTCCTACCAGTACGAGTCCCCAACAATCGAAATTATACCCAATGTTGATTCTGGGCTCAATTCATGAACCTCTCGATATCGAAGTATGATACATAATTTATGTTTCTATCCTGTCAAGTCCTTCTTGCTCTAGCATTTACCATGGCTAGTCCATATTGTAATAGGTACTTCTCATCTTTAAAGCCCGTTGTTTTGTAGTAATATTTATTGACAATAAAGGAAATAAATATCCAAATTGCAGAATTTACTATGATTGAAAAAAGAAAACCATAGTAATAGGTCATTATTACACCAGTTATTGTACCTCCTATAAGAAACGGAAGTTGTCGTTTGATGATTTTTCTTAGTATTGCATCCAACCTTATCTCTGGATAATATTGCACTACTTTGTTTATGAATGTGAGTATAAGGGGCCATCTCCTAGGGTTCTCTTTTCTCTATCATCTAATTGCTGATTGGAACGGATACTAAATACATGGTTTTGCCATGATGGTCAAAAACCCATTAGCTAATATGTAGTAAGAATTAGTATAGAACTAATTGAAGATTACGAACTAATAACAAAATGGCTCAAAGAAATCTTTGATATTGTGAGATAAAAATAATGGTAAAGTAGTTCTTTTGATTCTTTTCTGCTAATGTGTATGTTCTTTGAGTTCTTGACGTGAGTTAAAAGTTTTACCGCATTGCTCACACGTAAAAGATGCAGAAACTTGAGTTGATTCGTCAGATTTTTCACCTGTGTCTTTTTGATTGCTCATCCGTAATCATTCTTGTCCATTAAAGTATTTAATAGCCTCTTGCGTAAACACGCTACGATTATCGGAACTGGATCGAGTCCCTGACTTTACTACCTTAAAATAACCTGAACGAGAAGGGGTCACCTGTCTTAGTGAATTACATAGCGAAAGTACTTGTGTTCGGAGTTCTACGATTGTTGTGTTAAGGTGAGGTATACCGCCTGGATAGGACCTTTTTATTCAACCAATTTTCAATCTAAATTAACTGATATGGGAATCTTCCCTTCGTGGATCGAATGCTTCTCGTAATGGGAATGAACAGCAGAATGTAGACTTTTTTAGTGACTAGGATGATGGGTAATTGTAGCTATCTTCAAAAGTGATGATATAACAAAGCAAATGTATGAATCTCTACGAAAAGAAGTGGATTGGGAACATAGACACCCATCTGGAGCAATATTTTACGTTGCCGGTCTTTATGGTTCCGGAAACACTGATCAGGTAAGCCAGGTGTTTAATATCTGGGAATCTGAGCAGGATCTTAACTCGTTTATTAACAGTAGACTTTAAATCAGCTATGGAAAAATTAAGCATACCAATACCTAAGGTAGAAGTTATGCAGATCAACGAAATTAGTGCTTATCCAGGTATTGAAAAATACAGAGTTTGATAGGTGTGTTTGAAAAGTTAACATACTTCCAAGAAAACATCCTAACACTTGAGTTAGGTTTGATCGTGCTAGATATGCCATTGTTTTATTAGCTGCAGCTTTACATAGATATCATACATGTGCTACAGTAACTAGGTAGGTACAGAACAGTCAAAAATTAGTTGCATCGACTACTAACCTAGCAATCGTTTTAACCTAGACTATGGTTATTTACTGACTGATACAAACAGGAATTAAAATCTAATTTTGGTTTACCAATTACATTGCTAAACTTCTAAGCGATTTTTTCTGTATCGTCTGTCTGCCGTACTTCTACAACCACACTGTATTCTAAATGAGTAGGATTATCAACTAAATGACCTTTAGCAAAATCAGGCCAATACTTCTTAGCTTTATACCACAAGTAAGACAATTGATTGTATACTTTCTAGGGTTGAGGGGTAGTTTTTCCCTTAATGCAAGCACACCGGAGACTATATACAAGACTAATCCTGGGAGGCCCCATAACTGCACTGTTACTAATAAAATGGCACCACAAGAAATCAAGATTATTCCAACTATTTTTGTATTTTTAAGATAAAAGGCAACAAAAAGTGCGGCAGCATTAATTGCAATTATTAAGACCGCAATAAGCATTATACCTCCCAAAAAAAGTGCTAAAACAGGAATGCCGATTATACTATTAATGAAAACATAAGCAACGACTCCTAATAACGGAATAATAAGACCAAGAATTGCAGTAATTAATGTTAGTTTTTGGAATAGTTTCACTATTCCTCTTAGACGGTATTATTCTTAATACTTTTAACGTCCGGCTTACACCCACCTAAGGACTACCCGATTGCTGGAAACCAATAGCTATTTCAATTCCACATGATCAATGATTGTAGAGTGAGTAAAATCAGGTCTTGAGATTCTTGAGACCTATCTAGAGAATCCAATACTCAACTATGGATATTTTAACAGTAATCATAAAAAGGAATGTAGTCATTTTTAGTGTCATATGTCAGAAGATAAAACAAAAGGTGAAATAGCACCTAGTACGAATACAGAGGAAAGACCCGATCTACAAAACTACAAAAGTAAAGATAAAGGCTCTACATCAACATCAAACTCTGCAAAAACAACTGATTTTGATTCCGTTACCACTGTTCCCACACCAGAAGGAGATGTACAAGTAGAAACTAAACTTGAGATCCCAGTAGAAGATAATAAAGAAAATATTAAATCAGAAGCAAAATCTCCAAAGGTTAAGAAATCATCGGAAGAAGAACCTTCCATTACAACAGTTTCCAAAGAGGAACTTTCTCAAAGATCTAATGAGGCTCAACAAAATCGTTCCACAGCATCTTGATGTTTCTAAGGA
>DATADQ010000137.1:0-3466 GCA_036258455.1 Nitrososphaeraceae archaeon
AATGCGTCCTCGCCCCATCAGTAAATGACCTGTTACAATTAGAGGTTCGTCTGATATCCCCATTAAAACTAGTCTTCCATCTGGTCTTAAACCCTTTAGAGTCTCACCTGTCGCCTTGTAAGAGTTACTTGTGGCTAGAATCACATCTGCTCCACCAGATTTCTTTAGACCTTTACCATCTGATACTACAACGTCTGCACCAAGTTTGTGTGCTAACTCTTCTTTATCCTTAGAATGTGTAATAGCAATCGTTTCAAATCCACAGACCTTCGCGTACTGAATTGCCAGATGCCCTAAACCTCCAACACCAACAATTGCTATACGCTCATGCGGTTTAGGTTCGGCAATTCTCAAACCACTATAGACAGTATATCCTGCACAGAATATTGGTGCTGCCTGTTCATATTGTAACCCTTGGGGTAGTAGTTGGGTCGCATCTGCATATGCTACCATATATTCTGCATGGCCTCCAGCAATATTAACACCTGTACCAATCTGCTCTAAACAAAACAATGATTTTCCTCTTTGGCACCACTCACATCTTCCACATGTATGTTGCACCCAAGGTACACCTACCCTATCCCCTATTTTTCTAGTTGTAACATTTTGACCTAATTCGACTATTTCTCCAACTGGCTCGTGACCTATGGTGTTGGGAAAACGAGCAGGAAGAATACCTTCGGTCATATGTACGTCAGTATAACAGATACCGCTTGCATGCATCTTGATAAGGACCTGATCTGGTCCTGGTTTAGGAGTTGGAACATCTTTTAGCTGCCATTTGGCGTGAACTTCTGGAACTACAGCTGCTTTCATTATGAATCAAACTCTTTGTAAGATGGGCCTAAATTATTTCTTTTGAGAGTTAATTGAACTAAAACTAAATCCAGCTCATAAACAAAAATAATGGGATCTAAATAGCAATGCGAAATAATCGGGTGAGATTATCCTTAATCGTCTTGACTTTCGCCATTAGAACATATGCTATTCGATCTACCAATGTAGAGTGATTCTAACGAATTGATCAAATGTTTTATCACAATCTCCGCCGTCAACTAATCAGATCAATAGTTCAAGGCATTCCTTCTGTACTACCGATAAGCCAAAATAAGTTAGATTCTAGTCCAAAAAAGGATTATCTGTATTTCCTGGAGTCGCAATAGTACCATATATAAAATATTATAACTAGCTGTGATAGTATTATAAATTATAATGGTCAATAGTTAGTGTATGAAATATATCTTATTACTGCTTACCGTTATAATTATGTTATCGTTACCAAATTTAGGTTTTTCTCAATCTACGGTGAACTCTACGACAGCGGGTGATAAACAAGTTAAGTTAGCTTCTCCTATTATGCAAAAGGTATCTGACAAAGGAACATATTTAGTAGCGATAAAGTCCGGACAATCATCCATTTCAACTGGATTGTTCATAGAGATACTTTTCCTGAATAAAACATCTCCATCCTTAAATGCCCCACCTCCCAATGCAGAATCCAATCTCTCAAGTACTGAATACAATAAAAGTAGCGGGTTGGTGATACCCTCTGTAATTGAAGGAACAATTCCTGTAAAAAGTTACGATATTGTAATAAATTCAAGTGATGGCAAGGAGGTTTGGAAGAAGACTAATCAAGTACCTCAAGGAGGCCGTGCACCCCAAAATATTGTTTTGAAGGATTATGATATTGGAAACGTAACAATAGGTATCAAGAATATAATTGCGGATCCAGCGCTAGTAGATATATTAAATAATAATCAAGAGCTAAATGGCACTAACGTTCTAGCAGGTCTAGACCAAACAGACTCCAAGCTTCCAGCTGATTCCGTAAAATTTCAAACAAGAATTCTGGTCGTTTGATATTAGAGCTAGATTTACCCAAATTGTAGTAATGAGTTGTAGTTAAAGTAACAATTTAATTGTGCTGCTCAATGATTTCATTTTGGAAATAGGGTATAATATAAATAAATTTTTAATTCCTTTTCCCTTTCAGATAACATGATTTGGGAACATGTTTCTCGTTGTCCTCAATGTCCTCAATGTCCTTGGAATCAGAATGCTAAATATTGAGTAGTTTTCCTAAAACACTTTTGTAATCATCTAGCTGTTTTTCTAGGATTATTGTTTTGTTTTTCTTCTCTTCCTATAATCCTTTAATAGTATGTAGGATTGATAAGGGTGTGGATGTAAGAATATTACTCTTGATTGGAATTGCTACTAGCATTGTTCTTTTAGGTGGAACAAGTGCGATGGCCGCTAGTAATACTACAGGAAACAACACAAAGCCGGATGTGGGTTCGGCAAAGGAACTTGAGCAACTAACAAGCAATAACTCTTTGGCTAATTTGAGCAGCATGACTACTTTCAATGAAACCGGATCAAATCAAACATCCAATCAAACATCAAATCAGACAGGTAACATGTCTGGATAATACCCTTTATTTTTTTGGAAATTCATGAGCGCTCCCCCCAGTGATGTTATCTTTATGATTTTTCAACTGAAACAGTAAGAATTAATGGTAAAAGTGAACGTTTAATGTGCGTTCATTTATGAATTTTAACTTCAACATGATCTTTTAGAATGAAAAAGCTGAATCTCCAATTACAATCAGATCAGAACTATCGATATACGATCTATAAAAAATGACAAATGGATGCTGCCAACATTCTTAAACTTTAATGCTCATAATATAAACAGAATGTCTGCAAGCAACATGGAAATACTTAACCTCATAAGCGAATGTAGAGAAATTAGAGATGTCGGGAAAAAGTCAAAGCTCTTGGAATATATCAATCAATTGCTGCCTGCAAAATCAAAGATAAAGCTTCCATCACTTATTACGAATGATGGCATAGATAATCTCTTAAGCTGGATAGAAGTCAAGATTTCACCACCAATCTATGGACTAGCGACGTCCTAACACTCACTTCTAACAGTACGTATCTTAAAGGTCAATGGACCGATGAGGAATGACTCCTCATCACTTTTTTGCAACTAAATTATTAAAGTTATCTATCAATAACCGAATGTGATTTAAAAAACAAATACGAATTTTCAAAAATAACGGCTTTTTGCTAGGCTCGACGAGTGGGAATCAAAAGGATGTGCGGTCTACTGTTTTGAATCATCTTCCGTTTCTTTCTCTTGACCTGGTTCTGGTGCCGGCTCAGGTTCTACGTCCCCTGGCTCTTCAGGTTCAGGTTCCACCTGTCCCATTTGAATACACAAATCTTTCAGTTCTGACATGATAATATTGATCCCTCGAAAGTATTTATGGATTTATAATGAGAATGACATGTTTAATGAAAAAATTGTGAGATCAGGAAGGCAATGAAATTGATAATTAATATTCTCTATAGCAATGGCTTTCTGCTATATCATCTTCTTTTTGTGCCTTTTCACATCTATTTTCTTTTTGATAACAATGATGGCCATCGCCAACTTGGTCATAACAATATCCTT
>DATADQ010000138.1:0-3273 GCA_036258455.1 Nitrososphaeraceae archaeon
AATTTGATGAATTTCTCTATACTATCTAATTTAATGACTTTTATAGAAATATTATGAGATATTTTGAATGTGGACGCCTTATTATTTAATGAACAAGCAATATAAGCATGATTAATGTATGATATCCATTGGATGAGTCACAACTCTTAGAATCTGCAAAAAAAGTACTAGATGACAATTGGAGGGATAATTTTACAATACCCTCAGGAACATTGTATCCTCATCAATGGAGTTGGGATTCATGCTTTATTGCAATCGGGAACTCATATTTTGACACAGACCGATCGATGAAAGAAATGGAGCATTTATTCGATGCCCAGTGGAAGAATGGGATGATCCCTCACATAGTATTTAATGAGAAGGAAAAGACTTACTTCCCTAGTCCTGAATATTATGATATTACGCGTTCTTCTAACGCACCCGAGCATGTTAAAACGTCCGGAATGACTCAGCCTCCTGTGCATGCTCTCGCTTGTTTCTATATTCATCACAACAGTAAAGATAAAGCAAAAACCAAAGAGTTCTTGACAAGAGTCTATCCAAATCTCTTGAAATTCCACAGATTCCTTATGACTGAACGCGATCCCGAAAAGTCAGGCTTGGTAACAATCTTCCACCCATGGGAATCAGGACGTGATGATTCTCCTATTTGGGATGATGCATTAGCAAGGGTTAAAATCACCAAAATGCCGAAATTCGAAAGGCTGGATATCAAGGCTGAAGGAGAAAAGTCAGAACGTCCTTCTGATGAGGAATATAATAAATTTATCTTCCTTGTCGATCAAATGAAACTCTATAACTATGATCAGAAAATAATTTATGAGAAATATCCATTCAAGATCAAGGATGTACTTTTCAGTAGCATATTACATGTTGCCAACAATGCTCTCTTACAAATTGCAAAACTGATCGGGGAGGACTCAAAGGAGATATCAGAATGGATATCCAGGACAGAAACAAACTTTCGCAAGTTTTTTTGTGCTCCTTCAAATGGGGGATCAAATATTTCTGATGGTCTGTTTTATGATTACGATGTTATTATAGGTGAAAGGATATTGAAAAGAACAATTTCATGTCTATTACCGATTTATACCGGATTACTATCAAATCAGGAGGCCGAAGTAATCGTAAAATGGATTAGCGGCGCGGATTTTGTAGCCGAGTATGATACCATAGCAAGCGTCGACGAAAAGGAGTCAGACTTCAAACCACTCGATTATTGGAGAGGGCCGGTCTGGATAAATACAAGTTGGTCCATACGTTATGGCCTATTACGATATGGATACACTGATAGGGCAGAACGAATAAAACAGGGGGCACTAAGACTTGTGGCAGAGCACGGCTTTAGAGAGTACTTTAATCCTACTACAGGAGAAGGCCTTGGCGGTCAGAACTTTTCGTGGACGGCAGCAGCAGTAATAGACATGATAATGACGAAAAGCAATCCATTAGATCTATTCTTGAAGCAATAGGTTTCCTTGCCTCTGCAACGAAGAAAGAATGGAACGAGATAATGCAGAATGTACTTTTATTAATAGAAATTGTTTACCAAGTCTTGTTTACCAGTAAATCTAAAAATTTCATAGCACCTATCCGATGATTTAGTACAACCATTTTCATGATAAGATTTGTAAATGAGCAATTGATCGTACTTTTTGGGTCCGAGTAGCGTAATTAGTTTAGTAGTTATTTTCTATCATTAGATCTTGGGGAAGGTGATCTATTACGTGCCTTCATCAACCCAATAAAAACTCAAAATCAAAAATTTGGCACTTGTATAATTCATCTATAAAACAAATATAATGAAGGATTCGACATCCTTCTGATGCGTCACTCGCAATTAACCGTTGTCTTAGTAGCTATCATGATGCTATCACTTCTGTGGGGATCGAGCTTTATCGCAATCAAGATTATCGTTGATGAAGTTCAACCACTGGCTTCTTTTGGAATGCGTTTCTTCATAGCAGGTTTATTGTTAATAGCCACTCATTATATCTTCCTTCATATTATTTATCGGCGATCCGATAAAAAAGACTACCAGAGTAATCAGATCAAAAATAGACAACTCTGGAAAGGCTGGTTATTAGCAGCCCTATTCTTTATCGTGGGGGACAGGGATTATTAGCATTAGGTGCTCAGTACTTATCCTCAGGAGCCGCAGCTCTACTCAATTCTACCATACCAATTTGGGTAGCGATATTCATGTTGCTATTCCTTGGGAAGAAACCGACTAGGTTAAGCATAGCAGGCATTACCGCCGGATTTATAGGACTAATCATTTTAGTTCTTCCTACTTTAGAAGCAGAGGAATCTAGCTGGATTGGTGTAGTTTTACTGATTATCAGCTCTATTTCATGGGCAATGGGCTCTTTATTTTCTAGCCCTGTTCGTGCCGTAAGTGCAGAGCGAACAATACTTTTGCCTAGTGGCATGTTCATGGCGTTGGGCGGGTTGGTTTTGCTATCTTTATGGGTAGTAACAGGTACAGCTGAAATTTCAACTTTAAGTACACTATTCTCGACAGCGAATAACATATTAGTATCATTCTTGTTCCTTACTTTGGTATGTACCGCAGTTGGCTATGCGATATTTTACTGGCTCCTTGGATCTACTACACCACCATTGGCAAATACTTTTGCATATATTGTACCAGTAATAGCAGTATTCTTAGGTTGGGTAATACTTGGTGAATCAATTAATTCTCAAACTATAATCGCTACAGTTGTGATCTCCGCCGGTGTGGCAATGATGATAATAAATCCAGCTCCCAAAAAAACTAACTAACAATTAATGTATTTCACATGATTTTGAGTACGATGGACATTATTATTAGCAAGATTTTCAGATAAATTGCAATACCTTATCACGCCTTTCGGAATATTGATTTGCCCATTGTTTGATTCTTTGTCGATTGATTATTGTTGCTATACTAGGCTCCGATAGTTCTGTTACTATCCTTTGATTCAGAGTTACTAAAGTTATCCACAAAGGCTTCGACTATTTTAAATGAGTCAGAGCTAGAAGTGCATCTACTATCTAACCACAAAATTTTGTTTTTGTCACTCAATGAACAGTATATTGAAAACTTGGATATAGGGTCATGCCACCATCAACATAAAGTGTCGTACCAGTGATATAACTTGCTTTGTCAGATCCCAAAAACTCTACCGCATTTGCCACTTCTTCCGCACTTCCGATCCTGCCCATTGGAATTTGCGTCAACGTTTTATGTCGCGCAGCTTCATTTTCATCAAGCATGATATTCATTGGAGT
>DATADQ010000139.1:0-6142 GCA_036258455.1 Nitrososphaeraceae archaeon
ATTTCCTTTGTCTTTGGGATGGTGGAAATGGTACTTTGGCCTTGACAGCCCTTCGAAATGTATAGTAGGTGAAGCTCATGGCTATTCCTCCCAATATGAAAAGGAATGCAAAAAGTGTGATAGTTTAGGTTGGGAATTTGGACACTCTTTTCTAATGCGCTCATCCAAAGATTTGAAAGACAATATTGAAGAGTTTGTGACACATTGGAATGAAAAACACGTACCATAATAAGAATTTACATACTATCAATAATTATTATTTCTTAATAATTTTCTAATTCATCAAACTTGTGAACAAGTATAGTTACTTTTCCGTAACAAATCTCTAAAAATGATCTGACCAATTTTTGGTCTTCCATAAATTTTAATTAAGAAAATCTAGAAAAAAATTAGGTCCACAACAAGATTATGTTAGTCAAGTTATGAAACAATTCAGAAAATTTTTCAATAAACGAAATTCAATAGGTAAATAATAGGATGGTATAAGAGGCCAAGTATTATTTTATTAGTCGTATACGATCAAAATATAAAAAAAGTATAAACGATCTGCTTATTTGTTATGCTAGATATTTGATTGAGTGATGATTAAGAGAGAGGAAACTATGGACAATCCGAGTAAAGCAATAGGCAGAGATAAATTTGATGACGATAACATGAATTGGAAAAAATTCGAGTACCCCGAAATTTGTGAAGGTATGGATCATTTTGAAAATTAAGATTAGTCCTATTGGTAATGAGGCCTCTTTGAAAATGAATAAGTCTTACAAAACTATTTTTATTATTTTAACGTGTATAATTTCGCTACTAGTATTGAATGTTAGTAACAAATCCCTTGGAATAGAACAAGAAATATTGGAAATTCTACAGGCCAAATCGGTATACGACACAGAAACTATGCATTTGCCCAAATCTGTTGGTTATTTCGTAATTCTTATAGCTAATGAAGCCCATGAAGAATGGCCTAAAGAAAAACATAAACTTCTTACAGATCGTAATCCATACTATCTGCCAACGCATGTAGTTATCCCCAAAGGAACAGCCATATTATTTCTTAATGCAGACGCTCCTTGGAATATGCCTCATCCTCATACTATTAATCTGGAAGATAGCTCTGGAAATGTGATTTATACCACTGGAAAGATGGATTATTCTGATGCATCTGAATTAAAAATATTGCCAGTAGGAAATTACTCTATTGTAGATACTAAATATGATTGGATGAAAGGCAGCATCACCGTAACCGACGAGAGTTCTACAGGTAAAGAGGTAGTTGGTGGATTTTACGCTCCAACTCATCAAGTATCGAATAATTTGGACAATGATGGGATCATGCATCCTGGATGGTTGGGCTATTATGAAGGTGAATTCCCAAAGAACGGATTTAATATTCTTAGCAAGTACAATTTCAACTATAACACTTGCTCTTATTGCGAAGGCAAGTACTGGCCCGATAATAAGACCGGTAATCACACATTGATAATTTTTGGAACTAGTCAACCACTTTCGGAAGCAATTATCAAACTACAGAAATTTGTAAAAGATAATGTATACATCTGAAATAATTTTGTGATTTTTTTTTCATAATTATTCTCAAAGCCAAATATATTATATTTGAAAGTCATACCTCTTCCTAGCATCCACTCACCCACTCCCTGTTAGGTATATTCACCATTATAAAATGAATCTAGTAATTTTATACAATGGGCTGCAAACATATTTGCGATGAAATAGGAATATTAGGTGCCAGCTATAGTGATGGAGTAAAATATTGTAGAAGATGTTCGGTATATTTTTTTCATGATGGATCGTTTTGTCCTTGTTGTCATCTTCATCTCAGATCCAAACCAATTAGATCACGAAAATGAAACTTGATTCAGTAATTTTGGTTAAAGATTTTGAAATATGCAGCTTCGAGAGATATGGAAAAAAGTTTTAGGGCTATGAATTACTAATTTATGCTATGAATGAAAATAATCTTGAGATGGCTACCTTTGGTGCTGGCTGTTTTTGGGGTGTAGAAGAAGCGTTCATGAAAAGAAAAGGAGTAAAATCAACAAGAGTTGGATATACTGGAGGAAATCTCCCAGACCCAACCTATGAGGATGTTTGTACTGACAGAACAGGACATGCTGAAGCCATACAATTAAAATATGATCCTAAAGAAATTTCTTATGAAGAACTTTTAGATTTGTTTTGGTCCATTCATAATCCAACTACTAAGAATAGACAGGGTCCTGACATTGGATCTCAGTATCGTTCTACTATTTTTTATCATACTCCAGAACAGGAGAGGATTGCTACAAAATCAAAACAACAGCTGGATGACTCAAATAAGCTTCAAAACAAAATAGTTACAGAAATTGTACCAGCAACTACATTTTATGAGGCAGAAGACTATCATCAAAAGTATTACCAAAAGATCGGTGGAGGTAGTTGTTATCATTGAAAAATAAGTAACTTGATGCATTTGGGTTTATTCCTAACATTAATCTAAACACCAACTTGTGGGTTACTGTTGGTTGGTGTTCTTGTTCATCGGCCAAATCTCCCACCAGTATTAAATTTTTATGGAGCTATACTCAATTAGAAGTGTATTTCATTACTAGCTAAGACCATCTATTTGATGATAGTTTGGCTCTGTTCTCTCATAAATTGTGTAAGATAATATCTGCCACCAGTACCTTTTCCCGTAGTTCCAGAATCTTTCCAACCCCCAAAAGATTGGCGTCCCACCATGGCACCAGTTGTAGAACTTTTTTTCCTGTTTACATAAACAACCCCTGCTTCTATATCACGGAGAAATTTCAAAATTTCATCCCTATCGTTACTGTAAATTCCTGATGTAAGTCCATATTCTGATTCGTTTGTCATTTTAATTGCTTTATCAAATTTATCGTATTCTGTTATACATAAAATAGGAACAAATAGTTCCCTTTTAAATAAAGGATGATGTGTTGGTAATCCCTCTACAATCGTTGGTTCTGCATAAAAGCCATGTTTAAATTCATCATTTCGTATTACTGAACCTCCTGTAAGAATGTTACCATGTTTTGAGGCAAGCTTAGAATACTTCTTGAAATTATTGTACGCATTTAAATTTATCACTGGTCCCACAAAACTTTCTATCTCTCGGGGATTTTCAACTCTTAGTTTTTTTGTCTTTTCCACCAGCTTTGATAAGAATTCGGATTTAACGTTGCTCTGAACATAAACACGCGAACATGCACTGCATTTTTGTCCTGAAAATGAAAATGCAGCCTTAGCTACTCCTTCAGCTGCCATATCCAAATTTGCAGTATCTGTCACGATAGTCGCATTTTTTCCTCCCAATTCTGCGATCACTGGACGAGGCTTTGTCTTGGTTGATTCACTCATTAACCTATAGCCAATCTCCCGTGATCCAGTGAATACAATACCTGCTACTTCTTTACTCTCAATTATTGTCTTTCCTATTTCTGTACCGGATCCTGGAACAAGATTTATTACTCCATTAGGGATTCCTGCTTCAATCATAATTTCAACAATCTTATAACCAATAATTGGAGTATCACTGGCTGGTTTTATAATTACTGTGTTACCAGTTATAAGAGCGCCAACACTCATACCTACTAAAATTGCTGCTGGAAAATTAAAAGGTGCAATAACTGCCCATACTCCATATGGTTTCATAGTACTTGTATTCTGCTCGTTTGAACTTCCCAAGTTCCTAGTAACGAATCCCTTGTTTTTTTCCATCTCATCTGAATAGTACATAATAAAATCAATCGCTTCATCTATGTCGGCAATTGATTCATACCTATTCTTTCCATTTTCAAAAGTAAGCCATGCAGATAATTCAAATTTACGTCTCTTCATAATGGCACCTATTTCTCTAAACAACTTTACTCTTCTTTTATAATCGATTATACTCCATTTTTCAAACGCCTTATTAGCGGCCTGAATTGCTTTTTTGACAAGTTTTGAATTCCCTTTATGTATATATCCCAAAATGATTCTTATATCTGTTGGGGACGTGCGAATCATAGTTTCTGACGTATAGATCTTTTTACCATCAATAATAACAGGATAGGTTTTTCCAAATTCAGAAGAAACCAAATTAACTGCTTTTTTATATAAGCTATGAAATCGATTCTCCCTATTAAAATCAAGAAAGGTCTGAAATGTATTCTCATTTTTAAAAACCATATTAGTAATTCTCACTCATCATTTAAAAGCAGTTAACAAGCTGATAAGGATGATAATAAGATGGATATGGGGGAATCAAGGCGATCAAGATTCTATAAGGGATCTGGCAAGTAAAAATATATTTCTTTTTCTTTCCCTAATTCTTCTCAAAGAATATTGTAACCATTTTTCACCGTATGGTATGTATTCGAATACTGCATATCCATTTTTGACCAATTGTTGTTTCAACTCATCTCTTACTCCTTTTAACAGTTGAAATTGCAAGTTTTTCATTCTTTCCGATCGTTTGGCGGATAAAGCTAATGCCTCGTCTATAAGTTTTGAATCATGAGTAGCAATGGCTAACATTCCCTTGTAAGAGGACTCTTTGAATACTAATTTCATAAGTCTTGAAAAATTTCGACTTATTTCGTTATTTGATTGATACGCTTCATGTTTTTCTTCACTATAGGCGCCCTTTACAATTCTTAAATTGGCAGAATTTTCCAAAAGATGTAGCAAATCACTTTGACTCCTCCTAAGATATGATTGAATTGCTACCCCTGTATCCCTATTTTTTCTTAGAATTTCAAGATAAATTGACAAGGTGTCTTCTACAAAGTTGGAACTTTCAATATCTATCCACATAAAATGCCCGCTTTGTTTTGCTTTTTCAGAAATCTTTCTAAAGTTCTCTAAACACGTATCGTACCCAACACTAAGACCAATTTGAGTTGGTTTTACAGAAATGCTACCTCTAAGATTGTTGGATTTTAATAGATCAAGTAAAGTAAAATATTCTGAAAGTGAGCTGTCAATTTGAGATCTTTCTGTATTTCCTTCACCCAGATAGTTAAGGATGGCTGACATTCCATTTTGATTTGATTTTCTTGCTTCGGCGATAGCGTCAGTATTGGAATATCCGGCAATCCATCGTTTAGATACTCTAAACAACATTCTTTCTAGAAGAATTGGATCATAATCATGAGAATGAGATACTTTTTTTTCCAAAATTTACCTCCTCGATGAGCTGTTCCAATGACATATGGTTAATTGATATTTATCTTTATTTTAAAAATTGGAGAAGTTCCTCAGTGTTATAAATTAAAGTATCAGGCTGTTGATAAAAGACCTATGAAAATTTCGGAATTGTGTAGTATGATAGAAGATTCTATCCACGCTGGAAAATACCCTATAGAAAATGAGCAACAAAAAAATTTTGCAAAGTTGGTAAAAATTATCAATAGATCAGATTCTGAAGATCTAAAAGGCAACGATATTAAAATTGAAGTCAGAATACAAAATCTATATATCTTAAGTAACTATCTGCCCAATATTGAGCATCTGCCGGGAATAATTGAAATGGATATTCTGGATTCATTCAAAATGTTATGTAGACGATTAGAAAGAATTTCATCAGACATGATTACCCGGATTTAAGGTCAAGAGGCCTAAAATCCGGTAGTGAATTAAAAACAAAACTCATGCATTGTCTAACTATATGGTAAGGAAGAGGTGATTTTCTTGAGTACTGAGACAGTCTTATCAATTGAATCGTTGCTTCCTAAAACAAGCAAAGTCTGATTTGCTCCTCCTCCTGCAGTTTCTCTAAGGTCTTTGAAAGAATATTGATCCAAGATATTTACACTATTTTCATTTAGTATTTTAACCTGTTTATTGATATCCTTTGTTGGTATCATAATAACCGACAGAGTATCAAAGTTAGATTTCAATGCGTTCTTATTGTTGCCACTAGTGGAGTTAATCTCAGGCCGAGTTACGGTTATATTTCCATTCATAACAAAATTTGGATCTTCACTGTTTGCTTTGTATTCAAAGTAAGTAAACTTACCGCTTTGGTTAAAAGAGAGTGGCTTACTTGCGGAATTGAATTTTAGGACTGAATTAAAGATTTCCTTCGAGTCCTCATCCTCTAGTGTAACTTTGCGCGTGTGCCCGACATCTCCAGCAAACCAGA
>DATADQ010000140.1:0-7188 GCA_036258455.1 Nitrososphaeraceae archaeon
ATTTAATACCCTTTAACGCAATATCCTTTCTATAGTATTCTTCATTTTCGCCCCAGTGTATTTGAGATACAACTGAATAGCATTTATTTTTAGCTCCTTCAAGGGTATCATCCAATGAGGTAACTGATAAGACTCTACCACCATTCGTAAGGATTTCTCCCATTGAATTTTTTTTAGTCCCTGAGTGAAATACATGGGTATCATCATCAAATTTCGAATTTAATCCATGTATAACTTTTCCGGTTCGATACTCTCCAGGATACCCTCTTGAAGCCATAACTATACAAACTGAATGTTTATCCTTCCATTTAATAGTGGGCATAGATTCAATCTTTTCCTCCACGGCGGCTTCCAGATATTGTAACAGATTAGAATCCATTCTTGACAATATAGATTGACATTCGGGATCTCCCATTCTTACGTTAAATTCTAGTACATATGGTTCATTTGTACCACGTTCCATCATGAGGCCTGCATAAAGGAAGCCTTTGAATTTAATTCCAAGGTGATTTAACCCCTTTATTGTTGGTTGCATTATTTTCTCCATTATCTTGTTTTCAAGACTTTCAGTGATTAGAGGGGTAGGAGAATAACTTCCCATTCCCCCTGTATTAGGCCCTTTATCACCATCCAAGATATTCTTGTGATCCTGGCTTGTTGCTAGTGGAATTATAGATTTTCCGTCACATAGAGCGATAAAAGAAGCCTCATCTCCATAAATTCTCTCTTCTATAACAATCTTATTTCTGGAATTTCTAAATTCATTATTATCAAAGATCTTTTGTATGGCTTCAGTTGCCGCCTTAATGTTATCGCAGACGAAAACTCCTTTACCTGCGGCAAGTCCATCAACCTTAACAACTAGATTTTTTGAGGATGATTCGACATGCTTTATTGCACTAATGGCGTCTGAAAAAATTGAAAAAGGAGCTGTTTGAATTCCCAGGTTACGCATGAATAGTTTTGCAAAAACTTTGCTTGATTCTAATCTAGAAGCCTTTCTATTAGGACCAAATATTGACAATTGACTTTCTTCAAATAGATCAACAATGCCCATTGAAAGTGGCATTTCAGGTCCTACTATGGTAAATGAATTGTTCTTCTTTGCAAATTCAAAAAGATTCAATAAATCATTGGAATCTATTTCGATATTTTTTTCTGTACCACCATTGCCTGGTGCAAAATATACTCTTTTCTTAGTATCATTTGAAAGCTTCCATCCAATGGAATGTTCTCTTCCTCCAGAACCTATAATTAAGATACTGTCATATTCCTTCAATCTATATCATGAATTAGGAATTCAACAAGACAATCCGAATCAATCTAAGTCCCCAATCTCCTTTCGAATCATTAGGTAATTATCATTGACCACTGATTTTACAAAATCATAATATTCCAAATCAGAAAAACGAACGGTGTCAACCCTTGAATTTATTTTGTCTTTGGCAAAATCTAAATGATAACAAATTCCCTGATCCGAAAGAGTTCTAAAGTAGTAATCGTTACATGAGCAATAACCCAAGTCTAAATCAATCCAATATTCATGATGCTTTCCGACGATAGTCCAGATGATTTTTTTACTAGGTTCAAACAAATGGCACTTTAGCGATGGAAATATTGGTGATATGCACCTCTTACCCGATTATCTGTCATGAAGCCCGCTTAATAAATATGATTTCGCCCGAATCGATTGATTCTAACAAAAGAGGATCTTCAAGACAATGACCTATGTGATTCATGTTGATTCCTTTGATATCCTGGAATACGATACAAATTGATCCATTAGAAACCATGAATCCCAAATCTCCCCTCTTAAACATTGATTTCTGTTTTTCTGCTCCTAAAGTTAAACCTGTTTCCACATACCCTATATTTCGCTCCAAAAAATGCATTCGTCCCGAAATAGGCATTATTTTAATTATGTTCGAAAAGGTTATCGGTGATAGATGACGAACAAGCTCTAGGACGATTTTAGCCTTGCCGACGGCCTCAAACACAACATGAATCCTTGAGACAGAATTTGGATTGCTCCAGCTCATTTCTAATTCTAAATTACTTTCTATATGACTATTAATTTGTTCATTTATTAGCAACATTTAATTATATATTCACTTTTTTTGGTTTTATTCTTGGTTTTAAGACGTTCTACCCCTGAAAAAAATAAGGAAAAAAAACTGCCAAAAGTGAAAAAACGGACAAAAGTAAAAAGAAATACAGTAACAAAGATTAAGAATACTCAAGAAAAAGTAAAGAAAAGCAAGAAAACCAAAACTGAGAAACTGGAAACTATCGAAGAGTCAAAAAGTAATAGGCCAAAAGACGAAGTAGTAGTTTATCCAGAGATGGACTTTGAATCCAGGGAGATAACGCCTCAAAACAGTCAAGTTTTGATAGGCCCCCCGACATTGACTAGATTTGAACGTGCGAGAATAATAGGTGCAAGAT
This sequence comes from Nitrososphaeraceae archaeon, assembly GCA_036258455.1. Taxonomy (GTDB): domain Archaea; phylum Thermoproteota; class Nitrososphaeria; order Nitrososphaerales; family Nitrososphaeraceae; genus TA-21. The sequence goes on from DATADQ010000140.1 coordinate 2,446, forward strand.
CACTGCAACTTTCTCTTGGTGCGCCAACTTTAGTGGATTCATCAATCAAGTTTAATGATACAATATCAATCGCTGTCGCAGAGCTGGATTCAAGAGTCTTACCTATTTCAATAAGAAGAATACTGCCTAATGGGTTATATCAAGACATTCCTATAGATTGGTTAAAGTAGTTAGAATAAATATTCCTACAAATTTTTCTATAGCGCTAGACTCATTATTGATAAAATGGATAGCCTATTAGCTCAAGTCAAACTGGAGATACTTGCTACTGAATGAAGTTAGGAAAATTTAAATTTCGATATTTTACAACTTTATGAGGGTCAAAATTCCTACAATTCATGGTAATCACATAGGCCTTAATGCGATGATAATTCTAGAAGATGGTTCAACGTATCGGGGTATGGGTTTTGGCTATGCAAAGACAGTAGGCGGTGAATTTGTTTTTAATACAGGCATGGTTGGTTATACTGAGACTTTAACTGATCCATCGTATAAAGGACAAATATTGTGTATGACTTATCCCCTCATTGGAAACTATGGAGTGCCAAGCAAATCTATTATAGATGGCTACGGTTTACCAAAATATTTTGAATCTGATAGGATTCAAATCTCCGGATTAGTAGTTCATGAGCTCTCTAATGTAGCGAATCATAGAGAATGCCACAAAACACTGGACCAATGGTTATACGATGAAAGAGTACCAGGAATAAGTGGGATTGACACACGTGATTTAACCAAGAAAATCAGAATGAAGGGAGTGATGAAAGGTGCTCTTTCAGTCTCGGAAAATCAAATAAAAACAAAGAATCTATTGGATGTTATAAAGAATACCAGATATGATGGATTTAACTTCATGTCTCAAGTATCCGTTGAGAAAACGATCGAATATGGAGATCCTTCCTTAGAACCGATAGTATTAATCGATACCGGTACTAAATATAGCATTATACGTAACATTTTACGAATGGGTTACAGGGTTATTCGAGTTCCATGGGATATACCCTTTAATAAGATTATTGCGTATAAACCAAAAGGTATTATAATAAGTAATGGTCCGGGAGATCCGAAAATGTGCAATAGCACAATAAAGACAGTTTTTAAATTATTTAATTCATCATTACCTATATTAGGAATATGTTTAGGAAACCAAATTATTGCACTTGCTGCAGGCGGGGATACATATAAGCTAAAGTTTGGACACAGGGGTCAAAATAAGGGTTGTACTGAAGTTGGCACCAATCAAACCCTTATCACAAGCCAAAATCATGGATACGGAGTAAAATCAAATACTCTCGATAAAACTGGATTCACAGCATGGTACATCAATTCTGACGATAATACTATTGAAGGTATCAAACATAAATCAAAGCCTATAATTGCAGTACAGTTTCATCCTGAAGCATCTCCTGGCCCTTATGATTGCATCAAGATATTCGAAAGTTTTAAAGATCTTGTGGAACAGAATGGATCAAAGGAAAAATCTATTCAAATTGATAAAATTAATGGAGGTGGAAAAATTTTCCAAAGAATGAAACCATAAAGAAAACAATAGTGTTAGGAAGCGGAGCAATAAAAATCGGAGAAGCGGGCGAATGTCAGAAATTCTGACCGCCAATTTGACTATTCCGGTTCACAGTGCCTCAAAGCTTTGTCCGAAGAAGGAATTAAGACCATACTGGTAAATCCTAATATAGCAACGATCCAAACAGATACGAGATTCGCAAATAAGGTGTATTTGTTACCAGTAAATAGATATTATATAGAGCAAATAATAGAAAAAGAACTTCCTGATTCAATAATGTTAGGTTTTGGTGGACAGACCGCATTAAATTGTGGAGTATCTTTGCAGGATGAAGGAATTCTAGACAAATATAAAATACAAGTACTGGGTACTCCCATAAATAGCATAAAAATTACTGAGGACAGAGAACAATTTAAAACCGCTATGATAAAGAGTAACATTCCAGTACTAGAGAGTTCTTCAGCGTATAATTTAAAAGAAGCACTCGATGTCGCAGATAAAATAGGATTCCCAGTAATAATCAGGGTTGCATATACTCTTGGTGGTAAGGGAGGAGGAGTCGCATACAATGAATACGAGCTCCAAGAAATTGTACAACGTGGACTATCTTTAAGTTTGGTAAATCAGGTTCTAGTTGAAAAATACGTAGGAAGTTGGAAACAGATAGAATATGAGATGATGAGGGACTGGACAGGTAACAGTATTGCAATATGCAATATGGAAAATGTTTTAGGAATGAGAGTTCACACAGGAGACAATATTGTTATTGCTCCTTCACAGACGATCAATAATGAAGAATATCATAGATTACGCTCTGCCGCCATTAGAGCAATTGAATATTGTGGGATCATTGGAGAATGCAATATTCAGTTTGGTTTAGATCCACTAAGCGAATCTTATTGCGCAATAGAAATAAATGCCAGACTTTCGAGATCATCGGCACTAGCTAGCAAAGCAACAGGGTATCCATTGGCATATATGGCAGCAAAAATAGGTCTGGGTTACTCACTCACAGAACTAATTAATAGCATAACTAAGGCTACGACAGCTTGCTTTGAACCTTCACTAGATTATGTTGTTCTAAAAATACCTAGATGGGATTTCAGAAAATTTGAACTCGTTAATAGAAGGATTGGTACAAGCATGAAGTCAGTAGGGGAAGTAATGGCAATTGGCAGAACATTTGAAGAAGTCTTACAAAAAGCAATTAGAATGACTGATGCTGGAAAAATGGGTTTAGTCGAAAATGACGAAAAAGTAAAGGAAGAATTAGAATTAATTGAGCAAAAATTATTGTATCCAAGTGATGAAATTTTATTTGATCTTGTTAAGGCAATGAGATTGGGAATTCCCATATCCAGAATAAATAAACTTTCAACAATAGATTCATGGTTCCTAATTAAAATCAAAAATATTCTGGATTTGTATGATAAATTACAAAAGGTCGATGTGTCTGATATTTCTGAGAATTTAATACGAGATGCAAAAAAATACGGATTTTCAGATTTTCAAATTGGACAGTGTTTAGGCTTAAAGGAGATAAGCGTAAGAAAATTGAGGCAAAAATTTAGTATCAATCCAGTGGTAAAACAAATTGATACGTTAGCTGCAGAATGGCCTGCAAAAACAAATTATCTTTATTTAACTTATGGAGGAGACAAAGATGATATTGTTTTTAGAAAAGAGAAAAATTCTGTGATGGTCCTTGGCGCAGGACCTTACAGAATAGGCAGCAGTGTAGAATTTGACTGGGGTACGGTCAATATGGTTTGGGGTCTGAAAAATAATGGAATAAAATCTGTATCAGTTATTAACTGTAATCCGGAAACAGTGTCTACTGATTACGATATCTCCGACAGACTATATTTTGAGGAATTATCATTAGAACGAATTCTGGATATATATGAAAAGGAAAAGCCAAGGGGAATAGTTACCTGTGTTGGGGGACAAACAGCAAATAATCTTGTTCCTAAATTAGGGCAACTAAATGTGCGTATTATTGGTACTGACAGTATCCATACCGATATGGCTGAAGACAGAGAAAAATTCAGTAGATTACTCGATTCGTTGAATATAAAACAACCTCCCTGGAATAAATTTACAAACTTAAGCGCAGCGAAAATTTTTTCTCAAAACGTGGGATTCCCCGTATTAGTAAGGCCTTCATACGTGTTAAGTGGTGCAGCTATGAAAGTAATTTGGAATGAAGAACAATTAGAGCGATATATTAACGAGGCCGCGCAAGTTAGCCCCGAATATCCAATTGTGATTAGCAAATTCTTTCAGGATTCAGCCGAAGTCGATGTAGATGCAGTATGCAATGGAAAGGATGTCATTATAGGTGCATTAATTGAGCACATTGATAATGCAGGTATTCATTCAGGAGATGCCATGATGTGTATACCACCATGGAGATTGAACAGACAGACAATGAATACAATAGTAGATTACTCAAATATGATAGCAAGAAAATTGCAAGTAAAAGGTCCACTTAATATTCAGTACTTGGTAAAGGATGAGGAAGTATATGTAATAGAGGCAAATGTCAGAGCTTCAAGAACTACGCCTTTTGTCTCAAAAATAGTTGGAATTAATTTGATTTCATTGGCGTCCAAAGCTATTATTAACGGTAATTTACCAGATGGGCTTAATGAACCATGGTTAAAAATTAGTGGCTTTGGAATAAAAGTCCCACAGTTTTCATTTATGCAATTAGAGGGTTCTGACATAGTCTTAGGAGTTGAAATGCAATCAACAGGGGAAGTTGCTTGCTATGGAAACAGTTTTTATGATGCCTTGTCAAAAGCTTATGAAGCAGCTGGATATAATTTACCACTTTCAGGATCGGCTTTAATAACTATAGGAGGACAAAAAAACAAAGAAAAAATGCTTTCGCTGATTTCACTCATAAATTCTATGAAATTTAAAATTTTAGCAACTGAACACACGGCTGAATTTATTAAAAACAACATCACTAAAAATGTGCAAGAAGTTCATAAGATAAGTGAGCCAGTAAGAAAACCAAATATTTCAGATCTCCTTTATGACAAGAAAATAGATTTCATAATAAATATTCCTTCAACCTCTACAATTGAAAAGTACGTTGGAATGCTGGATGATGAATATCAAATCAGAAGAAAAGCTGTTGAAATGGGAATCCCGGTACTTACCACAGTGGAGTCAGCAATCTCATTCATACATTGTTTAGAGTGGAGAAATAA
>DATADQ010000141.1:0-17682 GCA_036258455.1 Nitrososphaeraceae archaeon
CTTACCATCTTTAGTAGTTATCTTTCCTACTTGTAGGAAAGTATAATTTGCCTTTTCACTACCATCCTTTGTAGTCACTACTCCTTGTCCTTGAGCTGAAGTTCCCTTGTTACCTTTAGACAGACTTACAAGATCTCCTGAATTTGTTACTTCTATATTTCCCCTAAATGTCCCATTAGATGAAAATGTCATTTGTGTTTTATTGTCGCCAATTTCTTTCTGAACCGTGATCTTTCCTTTATCTTCGAAAAATGGCTCTTCCAACTGGTACGTCATAACAATTGAGACAACGCATGCATGTATTTAAGAAATATGCTTTTTTAAATCAATGCTCAGAATCATAATGCGGTCTTCGTGACGCCTATATCCTCTGTGTTATTGATATTAAAGATGCTTGTAAGTTCTTCATCCATTCGTTCGATGACTCTGCTTCTAATCTTCTTAATATTCACACGTACCACAAGGGCAAGGGGTAAATTCATCGTTTAATTATTCAAGTTAGTGCGTTCATAATCAGCGCCTTTTTACCGCATTCCGTCTATATCACAGTTGAAGTATTATTATAATTTGGGATTGACCGATTGAAATCTTAATACTACAATAGCATTTCTATCTTGATTGCCTAGGCCTGACAACTTACTTCATAATATGATCGTTAATATTAATAATTGTTGATATTTTACTGGATTTGACTATCTGGTTACTATGTCGGAGAACAAAAATAAAATACAGAAAAAATTTGTATTCCATGTTTAAATTTGTGGCTAAGTTGTGATTAAACATCTACTATATAGATATCTGCTGGTTACCGTATACCATCATTATATACAAGTTCAACTTAGTAAATAGTATGAGAATGCTTAATCAGAAAGCAAAAGTCTCTGTTCTGTTGTGTTTAAGCCTAGCAATTATTACATGTCTTGTATCCTCTACATATTTTGGAGTTGCTAACTCTCAGCAAAATAAGACATTAATACAACAACAAGGCGTACAGAGTATGTCATCAAACGGTACAAATATTATATTGGTACATGGCGGATGGGCTGATGGGTCTTCATGGGGTAAAGTGATTACTATACTGAAGGACTCAGGACATAGGGTAGTCGCAGTTAATATGCCGCTTCATAATCTTGCAGATGATGTTGCAACGGTAAAACGTGCCATTCAACTAGTTGGAAAACCAGTACTTCTGGTAGGACACTCCTATGGTGGGGAAGTAATTACGAACGCCGCATATAATAATCCAAATGTTACAGGACTTGTTTACATTGCTGCATTTGCTCCTGATGAGGGTCAGTCACTGTCAAGTTTTGTCACTCCCAAAGATTTTCCAGAAGGGTTTTTGATTTTGGATAGCTCAGGACTTGCCTACATAAATCCAATAATGTTCCATGATCGGTTCGCACAAGATGTCGATCCTACTGAAGCTTACATTATGGCTGTAGCACAGAAACCATTTAATGCATCAACTTTTGCTGAAAAATCTGGTCCCCCAGCTTGGAAACAACTACCAACATGGTATCAGATTTCTACAAGTGACCTTATGATTCTCCCAAAAGCTCAACAGAAATTCGCTAAACAAATGAACGCTACTACTATATCAATTAATGCTAGTCACGCATCCTACGTCTCACATCCAAATGAGATTGCAAAATTAATTTTAGATGCAGCTAAAAGTAGTAACGGTAATAAATGATAATTTCGCGCCCTTTGGCAGCGATACTACGAAAGTGAAATGACTAATCAAGTTATTCCACATTTATATTCCACAGTCCAATTTTTCCTTCAAGTCTTTTCATGATAATAAGTATTTTACGTCGAAGATTATGAATGCAGTAGTAATTTTGAATCAAGTATATTACTTTGGAGATATTTTACTGGATTTGACTATCTGATTACGGAAATGAAACGGGTAAACATTTTTCAATACTTTCTATCTATATTGCCAATGTCTAAATAATGAGTAGTAGAGAGAACCGGACCCAACTTTTTCCTATATTGTTGGTTAATTTTATAGGTACTCTAGGATTTAGTATTGTTTTGCCTTTCCTAGTCTTTTTAGTCATGAAATTCGGAGGTAATTCTATAGTCTATGGGCTACTGGCAGCTACTTATCCTGCTTTCCAACTCATTGGAGCTCCGGTTTTGGGGAGGTGGTCTGATATTTACGGAAGAAAAAAGATTCTTTTGCTAAGCAATATAGGAACAGCAATTGGTTGGATATTATTTCTTTTTGCATTAATTTTCCCTTTTGGAGAGAGTTTTAGAATTAACTCCATTTATTTCGGAACAATTGTTATTGTTGCTCCATTACTTCTCATATTCTTTGCAAGGGCAATTGACGGAATTACAGGGGGAAATATTTCGGTTGCAAATGCCTACCTTTCGGATGTTTCATCAGAAGAGAACAGGAGTAAGAACTTTGGAAAAATGGCAATATCTTCTAATCTCGGATTCATTTTAGGTCCTGCTCTAGCTGGAATTTTAGGTGGAACAATTTATGGAACAATACTGCCAGTTCTAGCGGCGCTATTACTATCTTTGATTACGGTAATTGTAATAGCCTTTCTATTAAAAGAATCCAAGTCTATATCAAATCCAATATTAGTTCCTGAAGAGGGTACTATTAGAAAGGTTTTCTCACAGGAGTGTAAAGACTGCTACGAGCCTGTGAGCCCCGTTAAACCTAAAATGCGAGATGTTTTCAAGCTAAAACACATCCCATTTTTGCTAATATTATATTTCTTGATATTCCTTGGATTCAATATATACTATGCTTCATTTCCTACTCATGCAGCCAATGAGCTTAAATGGTCCATAACACAATTGGGGATATTTTATGCAGTATTAAGTGGAATAATGGTCTTCATTCAAGGACCAGTATTACGTAAAGCATTAAAAAGATTTTCTGAGGAAAAACTAGTTATTATTGGTAGCGTAATTTTAGGTACAAATTTCGTCTTATTTGTTTCAAATAACATTATATCTGTGTATGTGGCTGTCATTTTGTTTGCGCTTGGTAACGGCCTTATGTGGCCCTCTTTTATGTCTATACTCTCAAGACGCGCAGGAACAGTTCTTCAAGGAGCGGTTCAGGGTGTTGCAGGTAGTTTTGGAGGCCTAGCAAGTATCATTGGGTTAATTGCGGGAGGACTCTTGTATAATCAGATTGGAGCAGCTACTTTTCTAGTTAGCGCCGGGGTAATATTTTCAGTTTTTATTATGTCTTTTCGGCTAGTAAAAAAATGACATTTCTGACAAGAAAATGTGATTCTACTAACGTTTCCAAAAAGGTGAAATATCGCTACCAAGACAAATGCCGTCTTAAACTCTACCAAGTACGATGCTAATGGCAGAAAGATAGTTGATGAACCAAAGCCGGCCATCGTCCCTAGAATCTCATAAAAAACCAAGTATGACGAGTATAATATATTCGAGTTCCAAGCTTACGGTCATGACTTAAAAGTTGTTGAGATTATTAAATTAATGAATTGTTTATTATCAATAAACCAAAAATAGTACTAAACTCTTCTCGACTATTGAAGTGAAGTTCTCTATACAAAAGAAACTAGAAATTCTAAGTTCAACTAATCTGAAAAACCAGATTGACATTATTAGTGCCAATTAGACTTCACTTATATAAGAAAGGCCATATTAATTCTCATGAAATGAAGGAATTGTTAGTGGTCGTTGGACTATTGACGGCACTTATTCTAGCAGTAAATACCGTAAATGGACAACCACTTAATAATGGAACAAACAGCACAGTAATAGAATCTCAGCCCAGGACATTTACGGACTGTTATTCGAGTTTCTATAGTGGAATGATCTTTTTGAAATTGTCTGAACAGAGAGATATTGGTTCAGAGCCCGAACTAAAACAATTCTTTACCCATACGTGCAATTTCATCCACGATGAGACTGGAATATGGTTGGATTTATGGAAAATTGACGAATTAAGAATGATATACAATCAAACAGATATGAATAAGTTCAACACTAAATATTATCCTCAAGGCATGCCTGAGTCCGTCATTGATGTCTTCAGTGGTATAGCTGCTGTGGCGGACGCGGCTACAGAAGAGGAAGATGGAGAGGAAGATGGAGAGCAAGAGCAAGATGGAGAGGAAGATGGAGAGCAAAATCAAGATCAAGGGCAAGATCAAGGGCAAGAGGAATAGATACAAACTTACGAATCAGTTTACATTGTTAGCAAGATCTCTTAACTCGTCTTACACGAGACATTTCGGATAAATTTACCAAACTATCGACGACAATTGCAAAAATTGAAAATATTCCAAATCCAGTGAATGTTCAAATTGTTAATGAATTTCTCGACTATATGGTAATAAATGGCTCTTCAGATAACCATCAAAATAATAATTTAAATTCGTAATTGCATTTTTCTTGCAAGCTCATTTATAAACAAGAAATATCAGACTAGAGATTCGTAATGGTTCATCCCGATTCATGCTGCACATTGTATGCGACTAATAATGTTAGTCTTAGGAAAGATTTATTAGTTTATCTAACTAATTTAAATATAGTTATCTATGAGTACGAAGATGGGCCTAATGCTAGGCGTTACAATATCGGTCATTGTTGTTACGCTTTCTTTGATATTGTACAGTAGGGCCTCATCGACTGAGCAAAACTCCACGAAGATTGACTCTGTTGGCGGTCATACGCCAGGTTATCCCATGCTCCAAACAACAGGCGATGTGTTGGATCCAACTTCGTCAACAATAGATCCGAAAAATATCGTAATAGATCCCGACAAATATTTAAGAGAGTTTAGTTATGGCAGAGTAACAAATTCTTCTAATGGAACAAAGATAAGAGAGTTTACATTAATCGCATCAGACACCCTAACTAAAGAAGTTTCTCCAGGGGTCTTGTACAATGTATGGACCTTTAATGGTACCATACCAGGACCAACTATACGGGCGACCGAAGGTGACACCGTTAAAATTACTTTAATAAACAACGGTAGTAAATTCCACTCAATACATACCCATGGTATTCATCCTTCTGAAATGGACGGTGTTTTTGAAGGTATTGCACCAGGGGGAAAATTCACGTATGAATTCACTGCAGAACCGTTTGGAGTATTTCCGTACCATTGTCATATGCAACCTCTTGAGGAACACATTACCCATGGTCTTTATGGCGTGTACATTGTGGATCCGAAAGAAGGTAGACCTCCAGCGGACGAGATGGTTATGGTAATGAACGGCTACGACACTGATTTTGATACGGAGAATAACTTCTATACTGTCAATGGGATTCCGTATTATTACATGCATCATCCTATTCAAATTGACAAGAACAGGCTAATACGGATTTACTTGGTAAATATGCTCGAATTTGATCCTTTAAACAATTTTCATCTCCACGCAAACATGTTTGATTTCTACAGAACCGGAACAAAGTTGGTACCAGACGAGTATACCGACATTGTTAGTATGAATCAGGCAGAACGCGGAATCTTGGAATTTAGTTATAAATTTCCAGGACTGTACATGTTTCATGCCCACAAAACTGAGTTTGCAGAAAAAGGATGGACAGGGTTATTTCTGGTGAAAGATGAACCAGCCCAGGTTAATAGTCAAGATTCGAACCTTACTGCAGCAACTGCAGCAACAACAAATGCTACGGATCAAATAGTATACAGTACATCCAACCTTAGTAACATTACTTCCATTTTACCATCAGGAGGACTAAAGTAATGGAAACGGAAGAAAGTAGTAGAAATAATAGCCGCTACCCTATTTCAAAAAAGACAATAGTGTTTGGTATAGTTCCATTCATTGTTATTGGAGCAATGCTAATTTTGCTCCTTAGTTCTCCAGGTATATTATTTCAATCTCCAATGGAGCCGTTGCCTCAAATTTCAATTGAGAAAGTAGAATTTTCAGACCAATATATAGTAGCCTTTATCAGGAATACCGGTCCTTCTGAGATTACCATTGCACAAGCTGATGTCAATGATAGGATACACCCCGCAGCTATTGAACCTGGACAAACACTTAGTAAATTCGCAGATGCCAAGGTAATAATCCCGTTCATATGGAATCCGGGAGAGCCTTATAACATAGGTATTACTACGGATGATGGAACTAGATTTGAAAAAACAATTGATTCAGCAGCTCAAGTTCCACGTCCAACGATTGAGCAGGCTTCATCATTTGCTCTTATCGGAACTTATGTTGGAGTTATCCCTGTAATGATGGGTCTTGTGTGGTATCCTTTCATAAGAAGATTAAGCATTGGCAAGTACAACTTTTTCCTCAGCCTCACTGCAGGTTTACTAGTTTTTCTTGGTATTGATGCTCTACTCGAAAGTAACGAGATAGCGATAGATAATCTTGCACCTGCATTTAACTCTCAGATTCTGATTATTATCGTCGCCATTGTTTCATTTTTAGCACTTCAGTACGTTTCCCAGAAATTAGTTCAGCGTGCATCTAAATCCAAATCCGACGTAGGATACAGCTCGGAAATTACTAGCCGCTCAACGCCTGATTTGCAACAAAAAGATGTTCGCTCCTCCTCTGGTACGTCGTTGCAACAGCAGCTACTCATTAGGCCGTTAGCAATATCTATGATGATCTCAATCGGGATCGGTTTACACAATTTTGGGGAAGGCCTCGCGATTGGAGCGGCAGTCTTGTTAGGTGAAATTGCTTTGAGCTCATTTTTGATTTTAGGGTTTACATTGCATAACACTACAGAAGGATTAGCTATCGTTGCACCAATGGCCAAGACTCGCAGAATTCCTATAAGAAAATTGATAATTATGGGGTTGATTGCCGGAGTTCCGACTATCTTAGGAGCATGGATTGGCGGATTTTTGTATTCTCCTGTGGCAACGGTAATTTTCCTTTCTATAGGGGCAGGTGCAATATTTCAGGTAGTTTATTCAATTGGCTCTTGGATGCATCACACTAGCGGTAGCAAAGCATTGTTAGGTAACTTTTCAATAATTATTGGCTTTGCACTTGGAATGCTACTTATGTATCTTACAGGATTGTTGATATAGATGAATCTCAAAATAATTAATGTGAATAAGATGGATTCTGAGGAGGTGGACCTGCGATAAATAAACTTGAGGAAATTCCTGAGATAAAGAAACACGATAGATTGGTAGCAATTCGTGATGCAAACAGCGTAAAGAAGGACGAGAGAACAGATAGAATGGAAGACTATCTCGAAGTAATATATGAATTAGTGGAAAGAAAGGGCTATGCGACGACAGTAGATATTTCCACCTACCTGAATGTTAGTTCTCCCAGTGTGACCAAAATGGTGCAAAGACTTGATGAAAGCGGTTACCTTAACTATGAAAAATATAGGGGAATTAAGCTAACCGCCGAGGGCGTCCATGTTGCACGCAATATCCGGAATAGACATGGTCTTTTGGCAGAGTTCTTTAAAATAATCGGGGTAGATGAGGAAATCGCAAATAATGATGCTGAGGGTATAGAACATCATTTGCATCCTCAGACTATTAAAAAACTGGAAGAATTCGTTAGAGGCCTGAAAAAATTATAATCAACAAAAAAGAAACACGTGCCTAAATTAAAGATAGGTTTTGTCTTCAGGACTCTGAATTGGACTTCTTTTTACCTAAATGATTAACAGTGTGAGTTTCATATCAAAATAAAAAAGCATTGAATTTAGTCCTAACGAAGATATAGAACAGCGGTGTAATTGTTTTGCCGAAAAGGCGGACAAAGATTCCATGGGCACAGTATTGTTCCATTGATGACTTGGCAGATTATGTTCTGTAATAAATCTCCTTGAATTCTTCTACTTTATCTTTCTTTCCCCTTCTTTTCTGAACCATAAGCCACTGTTGAGTATAGCGTGTAGTAACATCCTCTAGGCTGTTGGCAGAAAATGCTAATACATACTCATACTTCTTACCCCAATTTTGCTCATAATAGTAAGGATGGTTAAAAGAAATAGGATAGTCCAATGTTGAGTCAATATGTACCCATTTGTTATTTATCAAGGCTTCATTCCAACAATGGTCAAGATAATCGTGTACTATTCTGGTTTGAATTGATAATGAATTTACAATACCGCCAAAGAGCAGGGACCATTCAGTACACCTACCGATTCTTGTTTCTGCGATCCTTAGTATTTCGTCATATCGTGGAAATATTTGCTTTGAACCACATGCGTCACACATGTGAATTTCTGTTTTTCGTAATGTTGTTGAATTCTCATCTATAAGTTGAACTCTCATTGGTCTATCATTACATCTTGTACATTCTAGTTCTTTCGGCATCCACTTCATAAAGTCATTTTTGAACCAGTGTAAGAGCGGCTTCAAAGATTGGTCATCGGGAACTAATTTTAATACCTTACTAGGTACTAATTCTTTGACAGATTCCAAAATTGCGTGGTCGTTATATTGCTCTGATATTCTTTTGTATAACTTAAAAGTGTGTGCATATGATGAGAATTGATTCAAGTTATTACTATGAGCTTTAGATACTCCCAAATTTATACTGCTGGATGATGCTTTAGAAACGCCCTGTTATAATATGTTATCCATGTTAGGACCGAACAAACATTGTCTATTTCCATTCCTCATATACCAAAAAAGCTCATTATCTTTTGGTCGACAGCAGAAACAACTGAATTCACCCTTGACGGCATTCCGGTAACAATAGGGATAAAGTGTTTCATGTACCGTTTGGGAAATACTCGTGACATCTTATCTTTGAAGATAATGTATTTATAGTAAGCAATTCTATACAAAAAATATAATTCAACTGGGACTTCTCAGATGTGATGAACAAGAACAACCAATAGTCCCAGTTGGTGTTTAGGTATATTATAATTGTCTACTAAAATATATATACTTTTTTTCTATAAGATTGTTATATATCACCAGATTCTTCAGAAATTAACTGCTAAATTTTCTTTTGGCAAGGAAAGCTACTATAGCAGTTCCAATAATTGGAGCAGATAAGTAAAGCCATAAATCCATGACTGAACCAGATAGTAAGGCAGGTGCTAACGAACGAGCTGGATTCATAGAAGCGCCAGAGATAAAAGAAAAGAATAGGATATCAAGACCTACTATTCCTCCTATAGCTATGCCACTCAAACCTCGTAATCCTTTTGTATAGACCACTACAAGTATGACAGCCATTAATAGGCCTGACGCCAAAACCTCTACTCCAAAAATAATTGGAAGAGAATAATCATAGTTCGGTGCATTGGCACCAAGATTAGCATAGTTACCAATTGCATATTTGACAAAGATACTTGCTAGTATAGCGCCGTTTATTTCAGCTGCAAAATAATATAGCAACTGATGCTTGGTAATGTGCCTTGTAATAAGGTATCCTACAGTAACGGCAGGATTAAAATGAGCCATTGAAACCTTACCAAATAAGTAAACACCTATGGCAACACCTACGAATGGTGCAAACGCAATGAATGGGAGACCTAGTATGCCTCCCATTCTTGCATCTATGACTATAGAACCAGTTGCCAATAGTACTACAATAAAAGTGCCAATAATTTCAGCAAAAAATTTTTTTTGAGTAGTTGTTAGCTTATTGGTGAGTCTTAAGACCTGTGACAAGCTCTTTTACTCTCTGGTCGATTACATCTCTAATTTCCCTCACTTTTGCAATGGGTTTATCTCTTGGGTCCTCAATGTTCCATTCGACAAAATTCTGCAAGAAAAGTGTTGGACATGATTCTTTTTCAATGCAACCCATATTTACTATATTTGAGGAGTTACGAATCATATCTTCTGTAACTTCCTTTGATTTTTGATTACCAATTTCTATACCCACTTCTTTCATGACTTCAATTGCTATCGGATTAATTTGTGAAATTGGTTTTGTCCCAGCACTTATCGCATCGTATCCTTTTGGAGCATATTTGTTAAAGAATCCTTCAGCCATTTGGCTTCTACCAGCATTTTCTACGCAGACAAATAGAATTGACTTTAGAGGTTCTCGTTTAAAGAATTTCATTGACTCGTTTCTGCCCCTAACACAACGCTTGTAATTTTTCTTCCATTTGTTTTATCTTCGTTCAGGTATAATTTTTCATTCAAAGTTCTTACATTATGGAAACCGGCTTTCTTTATGCTGTTAATATAATTTTCCTTTGTTAATGCTCCATCAATGCAACTACACCAATCATCAGCATTGACAGATTTTCCTTGAACTTCTTTGCTTGTAACTAAATCTGAAATTATCATTCTTCCCTTACCGTCTTTCTTCAAAATTCGATAAATCTCCCTGAATGTTTTTACCTTATCAGTAGCCAAGTTGATAACACAATTGCTTATCGCAACGTCCACTGAATTATCTTCTACCGGAATTCTATCTTCTATATCTCCCTTTCGAAACTCAACATTAGTAAACCCGTTATCCTTAGCGGCAGACGTTGCTTTACGTAACATATCCTCAGTAAAGTCTATACCAATAACCTTACCAATGTCCTTAACTTGTCTACACGCCAAGAAAGCATCTATCCCAGCACCTGACCCTAAATCTACTACTGTCTCTCCTGTTTTCAAATTTGCAAAATTAAGGGGAGCGCCACAACCAACCCCTAGTATAGCTGATTGAGGTATAGAATCCAATGCTTTGTCATCATATCCGATAGCAACTGATGACAGTTTGGGATTGAAGTCAGTTGTATTGCAGCATTCCTGTGGCGTGCAACAACAATCTGAATTACCGGTTAAGGCAATCTTGCCATATCTTTCTTTAATTTTTGCCTTCAACACGTCTTGCTTCATATTGTTATTGTTTACTACAGAAACTATTTAAGTTATCAAGGAGACTTTAGTAAACAAGGTGACATATTGGAAACTAAAGGACAAGAAGTAAACAAACTCCCAATGTATAAGAATGAATGCAGTTTTGAGGGGTATAACGCAGCAACATTGATGAGGGAAACCGCCAAAATTCGTAAGTTAATTACCAAAAGAGGAACAATAGAGATGTTAATACCCCTTTGTTGCTCTACAAATCCAGTGAGATACAAGGAATTTAGACAATTACTGAAAGGTTTTAGTAGCAAGACGCTGGCTCGGAGATTAAAAGAATTAGAAAAAGGAGGAATACTAGAAAGGCAAGCATATAATGAAATTCCCCCTAGAGTAGAATACAGACTTAGCTCAAAGGGACAAGAACTGGTAGAATCAATAATTAACTTATTGCAATGGATGAGAAAGTGGTCCAAGTCATAATGCTAAATGAGACAGAATTTGGGTCTAAAAAATGTGTCCAAACTGGTTCACAAACCACTGGCCCCATTTTCATCCTTACTTCTTGTTTCGTCCTGCTTCTATAGAATATAGGTTGAAAGATTGGTTCGTTATGTCACAATTCTCCGCAGAAAAATATTCATGATATTGCAAGTCCGTACTATTCATTCAATATTTAGTATGGTCTGGACTCACCAGAATGTTTTGCAAAAGAAGAATGGGAAAAATTTACTATTTGATCGAGATATAAGATTGGTAACCAGTAGAAAATCTATATAGTATCAAAAAATGTTAAGTTCGACTTGTCTATATATTATAAAAGTAGATTGTCGTAGCTTGCTTGGCAAAATACAGTATGTTGCATTCCCAAGAAAGGTAAAGCTTTCCCCCAATTATCTTTTCATCTTTCTCAGATTTGGGATTAGATAGCTTATCCAAACAGCTCGAAAAAATTTTACTCTTCAAATTTGATTGTAAAAATTAGTTCACATTTGATATACAAAAGACTGGCCCATATTTTTGACCTGATTGTATTACCCTCATTTTTGTTTAATGGATAACTAGACAACCTCTAAAAGTCTAAAAAGATCAGGAATGAAACGTGCTCATAAAAAATATTCTTTTAATATTTGATCAATTTTGTCGAACGTTCGGACATAGCTTCTGTGCTTCTATTTCTATTCTGCTTATAAAGTCAAATAGAGTCGGAAATAGTCTACTTTATATTTAGATAATTACATTTGATTATTAATGATATCTGTGAGAATGAGTTTTTTCATAATATTAATTGCTTTTGTCTTTGTTATGATTCCATCATTTGCAGTAATATCATCCTCACAGTCAAATAACACGTTGTCAAATAACACGTTGTCAAATGCTTCGATATCAGACGAATCGGATGAAGACACCCCTTTTTTTGAGAATGAAACCTCCTTTGCTTCTCTGAGTAGGTCACTTGCTGAAACTAATCAATCAGAAGGAGAACCCATACCACCACCACCGCCATCTGAATCAGAAGATGAAGCTGATGGGGAAGAAGCCAATGACTAGAACTTTAGGTTGTAGATAAACTGCAAAATAGTAAGATAATAAATAAAGAAGAAACAATTACCACACTTAGTTGATAACATGAATGCTGACATCCTGTAAAAATCCTTTATAAATTTAATATCCTTTAACCCGAATCTACAGCTGCATGAATATTGTTTATAACGTAAAAGTTAATAATTACAAAGAAAAAATAGACATATGGGAAAATATGAATTACCTCCGTTACCATATAGTTACGATGCATTAGAACCACATATTGACGCAAGAACAATGGAAATACATCACACTAAACATCATCAAACCTATACAGACAAGCTAAACGCCGCTCTTGAAAAATGTCCATCTAATATCCAGGAAAAGGATATTTTAGAAATATTATCCAACCTTGAGCAAGTACCAGCAGATCAAAAGAGTGCTATCAACTTTAATGGAGGAGGATTTGATAACCATCGAATATTTTGGCATAATATGAAA
This sequence comes from Nitrososphaeraceae archaeon, assembly GCA_036258455.1. Classification (GTDB taxonomy): domain Archaea; phylum Thermoproteota; class Nitrososphaeria; order Nitrososphaerales; family Nitrososphaeraceae; genus TA-21. Next base: position 12,779 of record DATADQ010000141.1, read on the forward strand.
TCAGGTGGCGGAGGCGAACCAACCGGTTCTATTGCAGCTGCAATTAATGCATCATTTGGAAGCTTTTCTTCCTTTAAAGAAAAGTTCTCCTCGACTACGGTGTTGATTCAGGGTAGCGGATGGGGATGGCTTGTATTCAATCCATCAACCAAGAAGGTGGAGTACAAATCAATGCCAAATCAGACAAGTCCACGAACAGAAGGTTTGATACCACTCTTAGGATGTGATGTGTGGGAACATGCTTATTATCTCAAGTATCAGAATAAAAGACCTGACTACGTTTCTGCTTGGTGGAATGTCATAAACTGGCAAGATGTTTCAGAAAGGTTTGATAAAGCCAATAAATAAAAATTATTTTTTTAATACGCCAGGGTTCACCAGAGATCAGTTCTCTATCTGAAAGTTATAAACTAATTTTTTGAATAGTTAATAGTTTTTATTATAGCATGTTTTGGTAGTAATAAATAAGTTAGTTCTACATGTTGGGAACGATTCTTTTATTCAGACCATTCTCATTTATTAGTTCTTTTTCAAGTATAACTTCACTATTTTTATTTTTTATTTTTTTTCAATTATAAATTAGTCTGATATCTAGTTACCTCTATTGTCATAGAAAGTTCCAGTCAATTTTGTGTGGGGATTGCCGTTACTGATTTCTATATCCAGAAATCTAAATTTGTTGGCAAATTGAGTAGCCACATATTGGGGCCGGTCCGTCGAAAGAATAGAATATTACTCCTCTTCCAACTATTACAAAAACAACCCCATCTTTTTGATTGTTAGAGTATGTAGTAAACCCACTTGTTACTATTGGATTGGAACTTTCAATCTTAGATGTCTCCTTCTAAGCCGGGTACTAGAATCCCGTTATGTTAGATATTTTTTGCTTTATCTCTTTAGTTGACTTCCGGATGTCATCTATATCGGCCTTACTTTGCATTTTTAAATTCAGTTGCGCAAATAACTCCTTGATTTCTTCTGCTGAAATTTTCATTGATTGATTAAGTATGGGTAATGTGTCATTAAGCAAGGATTCTGATCTTGAAATGAATCCGATCGCGTCCTGGTATTCAACAATCTGTATTATATTTCCATTCCTTACACCGGACTCAAACTCTGCATTTGCGGCATCAAGTAACCAAGATGCTACTATCAGATTCAAAGTACTGTTATGCTCCGGAACAATGAGATCAATTGCCTTGTTCAGTATCTGATTGACTTCATTAGTCTCTTCCTTAAATTGAGACAGGTCCAATTTGTCTGCATTCTTTGATAGCTCATTTAAAGAATTAAAAAGCAAAGTATTATGGTTACTATCTACAGAAGCAAGTTGTACTTCTATAGAATCATAAATTTCTACTAATGGATGTTGAATATGGGCCTGGGTTAATGTATTGTTTCCATTTTCTTTGTTTATAACAGACTGTTCAAGATGACCCTTCATCTGCTCAATATTATATACGAATTCTATTTTGTTATATGTTTGGGCTTCGGCCAGACAAAAGAAGGAAAATTGCAAGATTACATACAGGAAGACACTATAGCCTGAGAGAATAAATAAATTCGATTTTGTAATCAAGTTAAATGTTCTCAATGATGACCAACTATGTAAAAGGATAGGCTAATTTAAGGCTTATCCAGATTCTCAAATTAGAGAAAAGAATTCCTATATTTAGTGTTCTATATACCGAGAACGATTATTTATTTTCTGTCACTTATTTTTATTTCTTTTTTCAATTGTAAATTAATTTACTATTTTTGTTTTGTATCCTTATCAATTGTAAATTGGTCCAGAATTTGGCCACCTTTGTTGTCATAGAAAGTTCCGGTCAATTTGGTGTCCGGATTGCCATTGCTGATGTCTATATTTAGAAATCCAAATTTGTCGGCAATTTGAGTATCCACATATGGGGCCTGTCCGTTGAAAGAATACAAATTTACTCCTCCAGTTCCAACTATAGCAAACACAATGCCATCTTTTTGACCGTCATATGCGGCAGTAGGCTTACTGGTTTTTACGGGTACAAAGCCATCTTTTTGACCGTCAGATGCGGCATTAGGCTCACTGGTTGCTACTGGTACAAAGCCATCTTTTTGACCGTCATATGAGGCAGTACTGGTTACTACTGGTTGCTTAGGTTCATTTGGATTGTATGTTATAGGGTAAGTTCTCTGATAATTGTGATTATGTCCGCCCAATACCAGATCTACCCCGTATTTTTCAAATATGGGATGATAAACATCCCTTAGTTCTTTAAATGCAATATGTTCTGACGGTGAGGTATAAGGAGGTCCATATGAGCTAACAACTATCCAATTAATATCTTTATTCTCGGAGGCTTTTTTCAAATCATCCAAGATAAAGTTATACTGTTCAGAACCCTTGTAATAGACAGATTTTGCAGACATGACTAGAAAATGTACTTTATTATATTCATAAGAATAGAAAGGTTTTTCCAATCCAAAGCTATTTAGCATCTGATTCATTTTTGCTTGCCCATCTTCTACATCGTGATATCCTAGAGTGACCATTAGTTTATCCTTAATGGGCGACACCATGTCAAACCAACAATCTGCAGTACTATGATATGAATGGTCTCCTACTGTCAAGACAATTTCGGGTTCTTTGCTTTGCATATTTTCTACAGTATTTTTAGTATTTGCTGAACATCCAAAATCACCTGCTACAGCAAAGTTAAAGTTCTCTTCTCCATTTTCTTTCCCATCATCATTGTCGCCCTTAAAACCATAACCGTCATAATCCTTGCCATCACCGTCCTTGCTATCACCATCATCATCATCGTCCTTGCTATCATCATCATCGTCAAATTCATTTCGTTGCTCTATGAGGCGTTGATTATCAATGTCATTTTCAAACTTATCTTTTAGCTTCTCTATTTTCTTGTCCAAGTTACCCTGTATTTTCTGAATGTTCAAGTCTAATCCAGTAATTCCAAGTTTCTCATCATCATAATTATTCTGTTCTTTATTGTCTTGATCCGTACCTTCATCCTCTTCTTGTTGCTTCAAGAGAAGTTGATTATTTTGCTTGTTTATCTTATCTTCCAATTTCTCTATTTTCTTGTTTACTTTCTGCTTTTCCTCAACATTAACATCTAATCCCCTCAGTCCAAGTTTCTCATTATCATTGTCATTGTTTTCATTTTTAGCCTTTTCTTCTTCTTGTTGTTGTTCTAAGAGCTGGTGCTTCTCAACCTTTTTTTCTTCTTTATCTTCTTTTTCTTCTTCTTGTTGTTGTCCTAAGAGTTTCTTCTCCTCTTCGATATCCACACCATTATTACCATCATCATTATCATTGTTATTGGTCGTCTTGTCTTCCGTCTTTTCAAAAGGATTAGGCAAAGGAATTCCTAGATCGTCAGATAGTCCGTTTTTCACTCCATCAAGATTGGGATTAAGATACGGACTTCCAAAATTACTTTCTCCTTCCTGGATAGGAATTACCCGGTATCTCAACAATTCATCAAGAGAGACTTTATTTAGAAATGGGAACGCCAAAAGATTATTTTGATTAATCATCAAATTTGATGAAAAAATGAGAAATATTGTTGAAAAACCAACTATATACCCTATACTTCTAAATCTGTTAATCAACAAATTACTTACGACTTCGAATTATCCTTAGATAATAAATATTTTTTGATGTCGGGTTCTATTAAAAAATACAGTAAAAAAGATATTGTCTTTAGTTGCAAGCTGTATCTTACCTAATCACCCAATTCAAATTTGTCCGTAAAACGGCCTTTATTTTTGGTAGTCCTCTAGGTGTTGAAAATAGAAGTAAAAATTTCATGATATTACTGAGTATCTATTTTCAGATGACAATAGACATCACTCCAGTCTAATGATTTTACATGATATCTTACATAGTAAAAATATATTCATCCATTGTTATCTTTTGAATTATCATCATATTCTGGAAGAAAACTTCCAGATTCTGGTTTGAATTTTCCTTCATTTTTTACCTCTCCCAATAAATCAAATGGACTCTTCTTACCAGAATGTAACTCTTTTAAGGAACCTTCGTATTTTGCTACATCTTTTTCAAGTTGCAATAATGCAAATACATCTTCATTTTTAGTAGATACTTCGCCGCTAGTTGAATTCTTTTTCGTCGTTGCATCTACAAAATTAACTTGCGTTAAGGTAGCAGAAATTGATACCATAAATATCAAAAGTAATATTTGCACTGGGATTACCATATACAATGTATATTCTACATCTAAGTTATATAATATTTTCCTCCATCAAAGTCCTTGTTGTATTAATCTAAGGAATAAAGAGGAAATGCATCTTAAATATCAATCCAAATATTGTCAATACTTATTTCCAAATATGAAACGGATGATAATTCAGAAAATTATTATGACATGTTCAAATACAGTTTTATGAGAGATCATAGACTTTTGATCGTGATAAATTGACTACTTGCTAGCCCAATCTGTTAACAATATATCAACTCGTGAGACGATGATTTGAGCGAATTCAAAGATTGGCTCTATCTATGAGATAGAAAATCAAATCATGACATTTCTTAATTCATAATCCACACTATATTTCAGATAAGTCACCGAATATTAGTAAGAAAATTCTGATATACTCAAATAAGTTAGTCCAGCTTATCCTTTCCCTATCTTGAATAAACTTGCCAAATCTTGGATTAAGAAACTCAATCTTGATGAACATCCAGAAGGCGGATACTTTGTCGATACGTACAGATCTCATAAGATTATTGATTTGTTAGAATATAATGGCAGTAGGTCTTTATGCACTGTCATCTATTATTTGTTAGTAGGAAACCAATTTTCATCATTTCATATAATGAAATCAGATGAGATTTGGCACTTCTATTCTGGTAGTAGTTTGACACTCCACATAATAGA
>DATADQ010000142.1:0-2939 GCA_036258455.1 Nitrososphaeraceae archaeon
TATTATCTCGAGTATCTATAATGACTAGGTTCGGATCGTCTAAATGAGATGCAAGCCATTTGCTGTCGACAATTATCATACTGATATATTATTACTATTTTCTCCTCTAAATACCTCTAGCCTCAGCCTTATGCTCAATCATGAATAGGAGTCGATTAAAAGGCTATCTTTTATCCAAATATGTAGGGATAAATCCTACATTATAAACATATAAGCAAAGCTTGTTAGCTAGCTTAAGAACCTCTTATAATAAATTTTGTTACTATACATAAAATGTTATTAATCCTAATTATGTCCACACTTTAGGTCAAAATTGGCGGTTTCGAACTTTTTGAGTCGCAATAGAAATTTGCCCCTTCTGGAGTAAACCATTCTGTAAGTCTTTGAAGGTCATAAGCTATTCAACAAACCAAGAGTTTAGTTAGTTAGTGATAGATAGTTACTGTTAGCTAGAGTTTTCTTTCCAAATGGTTGATCAGGATGTGATAGCAACAAATTCCATACAGTTTCAAAATCTGCAGTTGTAAACTCGGTTTGATTCCTATCTTGTAATGTGAAAGGGTACGAATTACCGTTAGCATCAATTCGTTGTAGTACGAAAATAGGATCTGTTACCCCTATTAGCATTGTGGTTAGATTAGGCCCTGAATATGGAAGTGTGCTACCGTCAGAATGTTTCTTTAATATTTGTGAATTATCAAACTGTCTTATTCTGATTATTTGTGTGATCACCATATCACAATTAATCCATTGCACAGTCTGAAAGCTTTTTTGACTTTACTCTCCTGGCGACATAGGAGCAGGTATTAGCTCCTGTAGGTTGGATCCAGGTGGTATTCCAAAAGCGCCGACGTCCACAGGCTGATTTGTAGTGGGATCTAATGCCGCATTTACGCCGCCGTCAACATCAACGCACGTACCAGTAGCCGTACATTGTACTTGTGTTCCTAGCTGGGGATTGTAGTTTTCATTCCCGTTGACAAAGTCCGCGCCTGTTTGGCCACCAAGTGAGTTTAGAAATTCATCTGTAAGGTTCGGGCCCGATCCCTGTCCTGGGCTTGTTATTCCTCCATCTCCAACTCTGACCGGTGTATTAGTAGTGTATGGTGCGATTATCCATGCTGCCTGAAATGCCAAATCTTTGGTATAAGGAGAGTAGGTTGCGAAAGCCATCAAGCCATCTCTTGTTACCGATAGATATCTCAGGGCGTCAAACGAGTTCTGCATGTTACCACCACACACATACTGATCTATTGCAGGCATATTCAATGGGCCTAATTGTTGATATACACCCCCACAATCTAAGAAAGCAGTAAGAAGGGCCTGTAGCTGCTGCTCCTGACTCTGTCCGAATGCCGTTTGACCTAGCGTTGTACTTGATGAAACGATTACTAGTGATATCACAACAATAATAGTAGTCAGCAGTGACATCTTCTTGTCCATGTTCGATGATTATGTTCTGTTATCTAGTAAATAAGGATTCGAGAAGATGATGTTTTTAGGTATTGCTAATGAAACAAAGGTTAAAAAATCCCAGCGTTTTTCAAAAGATAATCCATTTTAACAAAAACTATCAGAGTATGTAGAAGTATTTTTAATGCAATAATTATTTGCATGGATAAAAGATTGTTGTTAATATAGTCTTATATAATGGATCAACCAATATCCTCACGGCTGGACAGTAAGGTATTCAGTTCTAATAAAATGGCAATGAATCTAGTTGTTAACTTTATTCAACTAACTTCTCTGAGTATGCTTGGTTTCTTTTCTTGGGCATTAGAATTTGGAACGTCTATAGGTAGTCTAGATAATACTCCTAGGCAAAATGACGGCGTCGACATAAATGTGCTTGATAACAAGATCGTGATTCTTACATTTGGTAATGCGCCAGAGAGTCAGTATATATATATGCCAAACCAATTCTAGACAAATACGGCTTCAAGGGGAGTTTCTTTATAGTATGTAACTGGATTGAGACGGAAGAAGGTCTTAAAATGAGAGAATCAAGAATGACTTGGGAAGAGATAAGGACACTTCATAGAGAAGGACATGATATACAAGCAAAGTCTATGAATCACGAACGGCTAACTAATATATCTAGCGAAGAGCTAGACTATGAGGTAGGTAAGCCAAAAGAATGTTTAAACAAATATGGTATTGATGCCACCATATTTGGTACCCCATACGGAGCTGGAAAAGATAATACTTCTGTGATTAATACTATTGCCAATTATTATGATTTTGCAATCACTGGATTTTCTGATTTAATGTTTCTTAATTGTGATGGATGGAAGGAGCCGTCGTCTTCTTTACCAAATCAGCCAGATTGCAGGACATATTATGATAATGGGACTTTGACGCCAGTAAATAGATACTCGATAAGAGAGTCAAGCCAAGATTCTCATAATAGAGAACATCAGGGGAACAATACCAAGATATTAGAAGAGTTCGTCAAGGAAGTTAATAGTCAAAATGATTATAACAAAAATGGAGTCATAAGGACTATCCCTATAATAGCATATCATAATTTTAAGGGTAATGGATTTACTGCCATCGACAGCGATGATGATAGTACAGATGCTAACTTATTTGAAGCGGAGATGAGATATTTGTATGAAAATGATTTTAAAGTAATAACTATGGCTGATCTAGGGTATGATGAAGAGAATCACCGTCTGTATATAAGAGACCAATTATGATGATTACATAATACTATGAAATGACTATGATAGAATCCTGTCTTTTCCATATTTTGTCTCATTGTGCATAAAGAAACCCTTGCTGGTTCTGGTGGCGATCTAAGTATTCCGCTTCTATTAAGTTAGCTGCGAACACAAGATGGGTTAGCTACAGACTCGATTCATTTTGGGGTTTATGAATATGGACTACATGTTTCAAATTACTGAATTATCATAGTTTTATGGTACTACTAGCAAAAA
>DATADQ010000143.1:0-10541 GCA_036258455.1 Nitrososphaeraceae archaeon
CATAACATTTGTACTTCAATTCATATTGGGTTTCGGTATTGCCTTTCAGCTCCCAGTCTTAATGTATGTATTATCTCTGAGTGGTTTGACTGATTCAAAATTCTGGCAAAAAAACTTTAGATATGCAATTATAATCATAACGATTTTCGGTGCAGTAATAACACCAGATGGAAGTGGGGTCACAATGTGGTTTATTGCACTACCTATGATTGCCCTCTACGCTCTTGGCATAGTGGCAATTAGAAGAAAAGAGCGTTATGTAATAACTGTTTGAGCAAAATGCAAAATTGTATCTTACTTACCACAAGATAAAATTGTCTAAAATGATAGTAGCAAAAGATAATTATCCATTTTCCATATTTGAAATTAATCTGTGAGCAATAATTGGATATATCGCCTCTTCTTCAAAATGATAAACAACATCTGAGTTATTGGAAGGAACTTCCAGAAAATACTCGTGTCATGTTAATATCAGCAATTTATTCTGGTGAAAACCAGAAAGTTCAATTGAAATTTTACGATCCTAATTTGCACGCGATATACTTTTGGCAGGATAAAACGGATCACAAACCTTATTGTTATACTAAATTGGAAAATAAAAAAAGAGCAGAAGAAATTGCAGCCATTGAAAAAAAATTTGAGTTAAAGATAATCCCAAAAATAGACCTAATGTCAGACAAAGAAATTCAGGCGATAAAAATAATTGCTCCGGATCCCCTGTCGATAGGTGGAAAGGGTGGTATTAGAGAAAAACTCAATGTATGGGAAGCCAACATCAAATATCATGAAAATTACCTTTATGATACGAGGTTAATTCCAGGTTCATACTACAAAAGAAAAGGAGACGAAATAATAGAAGACCCGTATAAAATGTCAGACATTGTCCACAATGCCTTGAAAAATTTTCTTTGGGATAAAATCCTGGAAAGCAAAGAAGCGAGAAGTGATAAATATCGAGAATACGTGAGAGAGTGGGCAGATCTATTAAATCAACCTATTCCAGAGATGAAGAGAATAGCTCTTGATATTGAAGTAGATTCAGAGGAGGGACGAATGCCGGTTCCTCGAGAACATGATAGAAAAATTACTGCAATAGGTATCGTCTCAAATGATGGTCTAAGGAAGGTATTTCTTCTTGAACAAGATAAGAATCCCAATGATGGAACAGGTTTAATTCCCGAAGCAGAAATGTGCAAGAGTGAAAAAGAACTTTTGGAAAAAACATTCAAAATAATTTGGTCATATAATGTATTAGTTACCTTTAATGGTGATGATTTTGATCTTCCATATCTTTACGAACGATCTCAGGATCCTGCAATTGATCCTATAAACCATATCATAATACCGAAAGAAGAAATCCCAATACTTGTTAAACGAGATTCATTCATCAAGAAAGGTATCCAGGCAGAGCCAGTCCAACTAAAACATGGAGTACACATTGATTTATTTAGAACATTTCAAAATAGATCAATTCAAATTTACGCATTTAGCCACAAATATTCTGAATATAGACTAAATGCAATATCAGAAGCTCTTCTAAATGATAGCAAAATTGAATTTGAAGGAAACATCAGCGACCTCCCAATCCAAAAGTTGGCTCAGTATTGCCTAAAAGATACCGAATTGACCTTTAGACTTACAAGCTTTAATGATAATCTCCTACTGAAACTATTATTTGTAATTGCCAGAATATCTAGACTTTCTGTAGAAGATCTTTCTAGAGTAGGTGTGAACCAATGGATTAGGGGAATGCTATTTTACGAACATAGAAAGATAAATGCACTGATTCCCCATAGCGAAGAACTGCGCTATAAGGGAGAAGCGTCTACATCAGCAATTATAAAGGAAAAAAAGTATAGAGGAGGTCTTGTTGTTGAGCCCACCCCCGGGATCCACTTCAATGTATCGGTAGTTGATTTTGCCAGTCTGTATCCAAGCATTATAAAAGTTCATAATTTATCATACGAAACAGTAAATTGCCCCCACGATTCTTGCAGCCAAGATCCTGATCAAAAAATCCCTGATACAGCATACTGGACATGCAAGGAGAAAAAAGGAATAACCTCACTTCTTATAGGATCACTTCGAGACCTTCGAGTTAATTACTATAAACAACTATCAAAAGATAAGACAATTTCACCTGAAGAACGACAACTCTATACAGTAGTAAGTCAGGCAATTAAGGTTATTCTCAACGCAAGCTACGGTGTAATGGGAGCTGAAATATTTCCACTATACTGCCTTCCCGTTGCCGATGCCACGGCAGCTATTGGAAGAAATATTATAACGAAAACAATTGAGAAATGTAAGGAATCAGGGATAGAGGTTGTCTATGGCGATACAGATTCATTATTTTTGAGAGATCCCTCAAAAGGTAATGTAGAAGAAATTTCAAAATGGGCTAAAACCAATCAGGGAGTAGATCTAGAATTGGATAAAGAATATCGGTATGTCGTATTTAACAATCTCAAGAAGAATTATCTCGGCGTCTTGAAGGATGGAACCGTTGACGTAAAGGGACTGACTGGTAAAAAATCACACACTCCAACTTTCATAAGGAAAACGTTTTATGATATGCTCGATATATTGGGTAAAGTTAATACTGAAAAGGACTTTGATACTGCTAGAGAGAAAATAAAAAATATTATTCGTGAAAGTGCAAAAAAATTAGGGTCCGATAAATATCCTCTGGAGGAACTATCTTTTAATGTTATGATAAATAAATCTCCAGAAAAGTATGGCAAAAAGACATCCGAAAACACAAGAATAACTTCAATAGACGGTCATGATTCTACTACCAATTCAATAAAGGGAATCCCCCAGCATATAAAGGCCGCAAAATTATTTTCAGACAATGGTAGACAAATTAAAGCAGGAGATATAATCTCATATGTAAAGACAAAGACTGCTGAAGGAGTCAAGCCGGTTGAACTGGCAACTCATAAAGAGATAGATACTGAAAAATACCTGGAGGCAATGGAATCTACTTTTGATCAACTTTTAACTGCCCTAGATGTAAATTTCAAGTCCATCATCGGTAAACCAAGACAGAGCAACCTGGATGAATTATTTTGGTCAGATTAGCAATATCGTCAAACTTCTTTAAAATTAAATATAAGAATTTTAAATATTCATTCAGGTAAATTGGAAAAGATTTTAGATCTTTTGGATTCTTTATTTATTACTCCAGAAAGAACCAATGCTGGTTGTTCCTTCGGTGATATCGATATGAAAACTTCATTCAACGACGCCAACATTGTGTTTTTTGGTATCCCATTAGAACTGACAACATCATTTGGAAAAGGGACCAGTAGAGGTCCTGAAGCAATTAGGAGTACATCTGCCCGACAAATTGAAACCTTTGTTTACGAAGAAAAAAAAGATATCAAGGATATTGCAAAAATTTTTGATTTGGGAGACCTTGATTTGCCCAATTATCCTGATTCTGGCAAAATAGATTCTATAGATTCTATCTTTTCTTTCTTGGATGAAAAAGTCCCGCCTTTAGTAAAGGAATTGTCGATAACAAAAAAGAAGCTATTTATCCTAGGAGGGGAACATACTATATCATATTTTTGTCTTAAGGGTCTTACAGAAAGTCAGCCCCTCTTAATTCATTTTGATGCGCATCGAGATTTAAAACCCAAATATGATGGATTGAAACTCTGTCATACTACTCAATTCTATCGACTGATGGAAGAAGGATACATTGAAGGTAAAAATATCATTCAAATAGGGATCAGACAGGCAGATCAGGAGGAAAATAAAATTGCAGAAGAAAATGGGATAATAACATTTGACCCATGGGAAATAAAAAATAACATCAATAATGTATCTGAATATATCTCTAAAGTTACTACGAATAGAAACATATACATATCCTTTGACATTGATGTTTACGATTTACCATATGTTCCTTGTACAGGAACTCCAGAGCCATTTGGATTGGATCCGTTTGAAGTAATAAAGTTAATTAAAAGTATTAACGATTCGGCAAATCTGGTAGGAATGGATCTTGTAGAAGTTTCACTCAAGAATGATGATTACAGGGAAGGAACGCTTGCAACACAAACTCTTCTTAGGATAATTCCAAGGAGGTACGTCTAGTTAGCAGAATATGATTGTTAATTATTAATTTGTTTACTTTTATATTTTGATTAGCCCCATCTGGCTCTCTCGTTTTCTCTGTCTTCTTTGGTCGCTTTTTTCCATTCTTTATAATGCTGTCTGCATAAATATACTCTCTTGTTTGAAGTATTAACTTCTAAATCGGAAGCCATACTTGCCTTACTTCCACTGATGGACCTTTCTGCTGAATTTGAACATCCACTTACGCCACAGTTTACTCCTTTGTCTACTCTTCCCATTTGATTGGGATCTAAGTTACGAAATATAAAAACATTAAAGTATGAAAATTCATTTGAGAAACAGAATTTTATATCTATTCTCCGTATTCATACCATTATTAGTGGGCGTTTAGACAAATAGCTAGGCAGGTTTATTGGCAGGTATGGTTTGTCAGAAATTTCTAGCTTGATCTTTTTTATCAGATTATCCAAGGTCGTGTTGTATTGGGATTTGGACACTCTTTCCCTAACCGCCAGTTCCTTGCCGTCGACTTCTTTGTCTCCAATGACTATAATGAAATTAATCCACTCTGATTCTGCCTCTCTAATTTTTTTTGCAACAGAAATTTCTCTGTCATCAATGTCAGTTCGGACATTGTACTTGTTTAATTCATTTAGAATTCTTTCACCGAACTCTAAATGTTTCGAAGATACCGGGATTAATCTGACCTGTGTGTGTGATAGCCATAACGGTAATGCTGGAACTTTGCCCGTCTTTGCATCCATATCTGTTTTCTCTAGTAGGGCGAATATTACACGTTCTACTGCCCCACTGGGAGAATTATGCAAGATGATTGGATATTTTTTCTCCCCATCGCTATCAACAAATTCAATATTGTATCTTTCTGCATTTTCAACATCTATTTGGTCGGTGGACAATGCAGCAGCTTTTCCCAGACTGTCTACGAAATTAAATTCCCATTTTACAATAAAATAAAAGAACCTTTCTTTCCACATCTCTACAAGGATGGGTTTCTTTATTCTAGCTGCAAATGTATTAATAAATTCTTTATTTTGTTCATAAAAGTCTGAAGTAAAACGAATAACCATATCCAGATCGTCATATGCGGAAAGACCAAGACCTTCTACTACTTTTAATGATAACTCAAATCTCTTGACAAATTCCTCTTTTGCCTGATCAATATCCCTGCAAAAAGCATGACAGTCTGGCATGCTAAAGGCTCTAAGTCTCCTAAGACCTACTAATTCGCCACTCTTCTCTCTTCTAAATGAATATCTTGTTAATTCATAAAGTTTCAATGGAAGCTGTTTATAAGAAATTTGAAAATCTTTTGCCATCAAGAATTGACCAAAGCATGCGGCAAACCTTAAGAAAAGTTGCTTGTTGTCTGATTGTATGTTATACTGTCTAGCTGGAAATCTGTTGAAATAACTATGTATTGAAGGATGATTGGAATCATACATTACCGGCGTTTCAACTTCAATTCCACCATAGTCGTGAATCATTCTTGTTACGTAAGTCTCTATTAGTGATTTCATTAAACGTCCCTTGGGATAGTACCTCATATTTCCTCCGTCTGAGGAAGGCTCATAATCGGCTATTGCCAATCTCTTCATTAGTTTTACATGCGGTGAAACTTCAACTACTGTTCTCTTTTTTGATAATTCATAATCCGCTAATTTTTTGAATGCACTGTCTTTTTCAAAGCGGTATTCATTTATCGGAATCAGACTACTTCCGGGCACAAGCACATACCATGTCGAGTTGAGCACATCTTCTGATTTTAATGCAATTGATTCAGCGATTGATTCTGTTTTGGTCTTGCCGTCGGACTTTTTTTGAATTGTTTTAGCGTGCTCTGCCAGTGGATGTCCTTTAATTTTTATATTAAATGACTTTGTCCAACCAAACGGAGCTCTATTAACAGTCCTAAATAGATCTCTCACCTGCTTTTCAATAGAAATTAGTATTGTTCGTGCCGTGATATGCGACGCTAAATCTGAACTTAGGTGTGCATACGGATAGATTAGTAAATTATCGCACTTTATCATCTCCGCATATGTCTTTAATTCCTTACAAACATCATAAATTATGGACTCATCATCATCTTTTTCGACAGCAATTAATGCCACTATCACCTCATCTATTTTTTTACTAGATTTCGAAGGAATGTCTTCTGCTGCTTTTACTTCCTTAGAAATCGGTTGGTATTCGATAAAATCTGAATGTAGCAACAGTATACGCATATAATGACGAGAACTAAAACTAAAAGGTCAAATTAAATGGTTTGGAAACAACTTGTTAATAATTGAATCAGTAGTTGGATCTTAGTTCAATAAAGCGTGTTTCAGGGCTTAATTTCAAACTCGTATATGGATATTTGTTGATATCCGTACTCCCCGTAAAATTTTGTTCAAATCTTGCCAAATTATGGGTAGCATTGTATGCTAAATTTAATCTGGAGGAATTATCACGATCTAAAATTCTCACAAATCCAGTATCTATAATCATCAAGTATTTATCAGTCTTGAATGGGGTCTTGCTGTAATAGTTTTTCGAATCAAATATTTTTTTGAAGACAAATTCTGGAATCCAGAAATATTGAGGATTTCCTATCAATGTCACCTTATCCGCAGGATTGACACTTGATGAATTGGTATTACTATCGGGTAAATTAGAAAGAACAAAAGCAAGTGCTTGGTAATAAGTTGAATTCATGTTCAGAGTAATTAGCATGGTTATGCTGCAGAGGCCAAATATCCCAATAACTGCTATCCTAATGTAGGGTAGAATATTTTTCATTTTCATATTGGATATATTATTTCCGATTTTTTCAATCATATTTCCTCCGGCTATGCAAAGTGGAGGTAGTAACAGAATGATATGAAATGATGAAACATAACCTATTGCCTGGAGGAAGATGAAAATTGGAATTGCCCATAGCAAAACGAAATAATCTCTTCTTATGGCAGCATACACCAGACCACCCAATCCTAAAATAAACAAGACAGGGTCTATCTGGAAAAACGTATTCATTGTATTGAATAACGGTCTATCTCTGGTGATCTGGTAACGCACACCATTGACCCAATCATTAAAATCTCCACTTAACGTGGCATGCAGGGGCCACAATAATGAAACCAAAATAACAGGAATTAACCAGACTAGTACGTATGTCTTTTTTCTGGTAACTAAATATGTCATTATTATGCCCAGTGGGATTATTGTGAAAGCGGGTATCTTGGTAAATATAGCAAGACCCAGAAAAATTCCAGAGACAACCAAAGTAATTTTGGTATACTGTTTCTGTTGCTGCTGTTGTTGCTGCCGACCGCTGCCAAGACTGAGAATGAGTAGTATTGATGTTAAAATGAAGGGAAGCTGAATTGACTCTAGAAATATTCTTCTAGTCAACCAAGTAAATGGCATTACTGCAAATAATATAGAGGCAATAATTGCGACGTTTCTACCATATCTATATTCTGTGATTCTATACAACAGAAAAGTGTCAAATACAGCTAAAATTCCCATAATTAGACGCGGAACCAAATACAGTTGCTCCACAGGATTCTTATCATCTAGGTTACCGACATTGGGGTAACCAATAATGCTAAAGATGCCCGCTAAGAAAATTTGGCCAAAATAGGGAGCTCGATATCTATCTTGTGGCTGAAGGCCTTGACCACTTTCAGTTGAGATGGCTTTCCTTAGGTAATGACCCTCATCTATGTGTAATGACGGAAACCCTGTAGGATTCCATAAGTGAGTGTAAGCAGAAAGGACAAGTGGGATAAGAATAAATACCAATGATCGTAATCTTGACCCTTCTTTTAACTGTAATTGCAGATTCAATTAGCTTCTTTATCCACTAACTAATGACATTTAGACATGAATTAAACCTTATGGACGTTGTTCCCTATCAGTTGGTATTCTGAAAAATTCCCGATCTAACTGCTTCACGTTACCATGAAGAAGAGGCTTTTTTTATTTATGCAGTAGCATTCTTACCTGAATAAACTGATTGAACTGCGTTTTTTAGAATATCAAAATATTTCGTAGGAATCAAATTGCCGTTAGCATCACTTGTCACCAAATTAAAGTTCTCAACTCTGTGTGGCCTAAAATTCCAATACCAAAAAGCCCATCCATATGGATCTATTTCATTAAATTTCTTTAATATCACTGTAGTGTCTTCTGGTGTGATATCACTTGCCTCAGGATTAATTTCATAGACAAAGTCTCCTTCTTCGTTTATTACCTTATCTCTGGCCACATTGTTCCATTCTCCAATATAGACGGGAACTCCAGATAGGTTGCCGGTTGATACAAACATATTCAACCTTTCTTCTTGGTAGCTACCCGGTGATGGCAGTCCGTATATACTAAATTTAAAGATAGTATTTGTGTGATTTACGGGTGTCATTTTTGCGAGATTTGTGGCGTTAACCCCAATGTTACTCTTAAGATCAACGGGTATAGTCATGCTGTATATTATTTCCTTCTTGGTCACATTTCTCATTTCGTCCGTCATTAATGTATTATACTTGCCAATTTTTTCCCACTGGTCCGCACTATGTACCTGCGGTTCACTCAATATTTCATATCCGACTGTGCTAGGATGACTATCAACAGTACTAACTACTTTTTTTAAGAATTGAGCCTGTAGATTCCAACCATCAGTACCATTTGTATCTGTAATCTCTCTATTCCACCAGTCAGTCCACCATGCTACTGCTGACGGATATTTAGGACCTCCTCCACTACCATAGGGATATTCTGAATTATTTTGAAATAAGAAGGCTGGGAATCCTGTTCCTCTTTGAGGATTAAGCCATGATGAAGTATGAAACTGGTGATTATCGTATATTATTTTTAATCCATATTTGTCAGCAATAGTTGCGGCAAATTTTAGTTCATTTATGAATGCTGTAGGATTTTTCACAAAAGATTCCCAATAATATACATACCTCACATGATTCATTCCCCCATCTTTTATTATCTTAAAACTCTGATCATAGTAACTATCAGGGAAAGGATTCTTAAAGTCCCGTGTCTGAGGCAAACTTGTATAGTAACCTAACATGTTTACTCCAATCAGGGGTTGGGACTTTGGCCCTTGAGCATAGCTCAGATTTGCTATCAGCAAAACATTTAGAATTAATAAAAGAACAAATGAAATCCCAGAAACAGACAATTTCATTACTGAGAGAAAAAATCAATTCCCAATATAAATTATTGAAGAGTTAAATTTCGACTATTAAGAATGGGTTTCTCTAGCACCCGAGACTAGTTGTCTTGTAGTTGTTAGGTCCTCAATTTTCTTGTTTATATTTAATACTATTTCGAGTAAGTCAGGCTCAATCCTATTTTGTTTTATGAACGAAGCTAATGCTTGAGTGTCTTTAGGCAGACACATTCCATCAAATGGTCTTCCAAATTCAGTGCCATACTTGCCAATTCTTTTATCCAAGGATACTCCCAAACTTACGACCTTGTCATCTATCCCAAGGTGTTTGCATATCAATCCTATTTCATTAAAGAATGAAATCTTCAATGACAAAAAGCAATTTGATGCATACTTGATAAGCTCTGCAGCCTCAAATGAAGTTGTGATTATATTTTTTGTCAATGGCTGATATATTTCTACCAATAATTTTGATAATTCATTACTACTTTCCTCCCCTATAATTACCCTGTCTGGCTTGAAGAAATCATCCAATGCCGAGTTTTGTCTCAGAAATTCTGGATTATAGGCAACGTCATAGTCAATTCCCCTCTTTTTTATGCAATTTTTTTCGAGAAAGTTCACTACTACACTTCTCATAGTTCCAGGCAACATTGTGCTCCGGAAGACCAGCAAATGACGCTTTACAGATGTATTGAGATAGTTTGCGAGCTGATAGAGAGCAGAAAGTATTTGGGAAAGGTCTTGTTGGGAGTTATGGGTGGGGGTATTCACACAAACAAATGAAATATTTGTTTGTGACAATGCATCACCCAAATCATTTGCCACATTGTATCCATTACTCTTTAAAGTCCTCATCTTTTCCTTTGAAATGTCATAAAAAATAACTTCATGACCCAGATTGTGAAATCCTTGGCCCGTTGCACTTCCAACTACGCCCGAACCAATAATGCTTATCTTACTCGTTCAAGATCCCTCTTTATTATAGGGGCATTATAACTAATCATATTTATATAATTCCATTTCATTTTCAAGAAAGAAATATAGTAAAAATTGACAAGAATTATCTTACCTCATTAACTTCTAGTTTGTATTAAAAGTTACTAATAAATAATATGAAAATGGAGATAGAACAGTGAACTCTTACAGGATACCAATGCATCAAAAGCACACCGGAATTTTTGGCAATATAATTTTTGACCTGATACTCATCGGATTTGCAATTTCACTTGTTTTATCACCTATGTGGTTTGACATAAATGATATC
>DATADQ010000144.1:0-4579 GCA_036258455.1 Nitrososphaeraceae archaeon
CAAACTTTTGCTCTACTAGTGTTTTCATGTAACCCACACTCATAGGATTATACCAAGCATCAACTAGTATCAGTGACGATTGTTTCAAAGAAACATAGGCGACGGAGAATATGAATCCGGCAATTATCATTCCACCGATAGCGTCAGCCTGCAGGAATCCAAACTGAGTTGCTATGAATACACTGACAAAACCTAAAACAGATGCTGATCCGTCTTTTATGGAATTTTTTGCATCTGTCTTTAAAGAAAGTAGATTATACTTGTTTGCAATAATTCGCATCTGAAATGCTCTGTGCAAGGATATGCCACCGGCTATACCAAGTACAATCATTGTGGGTACTGGCTGATAAATTTCTCTTGGATGGATGAGTCCTTCATAAGAGTGGTAGGCTATGAAGATACCTATCAGGATCATTCCAATTGCTGCTATCATGGCTGCAAAACTTTCTACTTTATGGTAACCGAATTGAAACTGTCTATCCGCAGGTCTGCGTGCAAATCTCAAGCCTATCAATACTATAAAAGATATCATGGCATCAGACATTGAATCGACTCCGTCGGCCGTCGCTACCACACTTCCGCTAATATAACCCATAAGCAGCTCTGCAATTCCTATACCAATCAGAGTTATGACAGAAATCTTGGCTATTCTTTGACCTGCACGAAATCCCTCATTTACAAGAGATCCAAAAGAGTCCTTTGCACTAGAAGTTTTTGAATCAGGTTTAATTGAATTTGAAGATATGTCTTCTGAGTCTGTTTTATCCAAAGTATGAGTTAATTAATTATCGATTCTATATTTATTAAAGATTATGAGTAATGTTCTTGATACTAGTCTGAGTCAAATTAAAATAATTACAAGATCTGATAACTTTTTTTACAAGATCTATTAAATTTGTATATTATTAATTTCTACAGATAAACTATACATTCATTTTTTGATGACAGTTAGTGGACACGATATAAGTATATCAATCCAAGTTGTACAAGTAATATTGTTATTGGGATCTACAGGAATTGTGGGTACCTCATCCAATCCCGTTGAAGGTTCTTCAAACACAGGACAAAACCAGTGCGTAGGTTACGATTCTGCACAAAAACTAATTCAGGTCCGATGTAAATCTATTCATCTAACAGATATCTAAATTAGTCTACTTAATTCCAGCATACTCGGTGCAGAGGATGATGAAAAGGATTCCGATGATGACGACAATCCTGCTAGAGTATGGATTTTGAACGCTGGAATCGCGATAATTAAACAAGGTAGTTTGGTTATTGATTCATCTGATACGTCATGGCAAAAATAATTCCGACTTCTACAATACAGATGCAAAACTGGCAAATATTAAAGAATTTGAATTTTTCTAATGATACTAATTTGATTCAGACTGACTCTAACAATACGAGCAACATAAGTAAAATCCCAAAAGGGACAGTAGCCGTAAGCAAAAATAATGGGGATAATCCAAACGGCATTCAGCACCATTAATAAAATAAGTCCGGCAACACACGGTCAATCTAATCATATCTTAGACATACAGTTAACCGATGACGATTTTACAGGTGACACTGTACCTGTTTTAGATAATGAAAATACCTTCCATAGCCCAACTGAATGACGTAGATAAACGGTTACCTGATCTATTATTTGCATAAAAGAGGAAATGAAGACATGCCTTTGATCTCAATTGAATGCGCACGACCTTGAAAAAGTGAATCTACACTAATTTCATGGGTTCGGACAGATCCGCTTTCCGTTCACCGAATAACAATCTGGTGGCAGCGTGTCAGTTTCATAAAAGGGATTGTATGTACCTGAGATAAAAAACAACCAGATAGCAATTATTATTACTGCACCCACAACTATCATTATTAGCATGAGTTTTTTATGAGCCAACTTTGACGCGTGTTTGGAATTGTCAGCATCATTTGGAACAGTCATGAATATCGCAGTGAAATAAACATAATAAGGATTTTGCATTCAAATTACACAAGTATTATTAGTCCGTCTAAGAAGACAAATGATGCATGATTTCTATTATTAGGAAATGAGAATTTAATATGTCATTTGAATTCATTATAAAAATATCTATTATTCTTATGTTGATTATCATAATTATGAGTAATTCACCTTTCTATTCTATTTACATAGATGGACAGGAGACATTTAGGCAACTTCCATTTGACAGGAGCCAAAATGAACCTTATGTTTCTGATCCTAATTTAAAAGTTGAGGTAGTAGCACAAGGATTGAGTACGCCCACTACCATGGCCTTTTTAGGACCTGATGACTTTCTTATCTTGGAAAAAGACAAGGGAACTCTAATGAGGGTAACAAATGGAACAATGTCAGACAAACCGCTAATTGATGTCAATGTAGCGAATTCCGTTGAAAGAGGAATGTGTGGGATTGCAATTTCCAAAGATAGCTCAAAAACTTATGTTCTCCTCTACTATGCTGAAATAGATGGCAATGATTATGACGATCGTAAAGGACGAGAACCAGAAGGTAATCGCCTTTACAGGTATGAAATAGATGATGATAATCTGGTAAACCCTGTACTTCTTCTGGATTTGCCCGCTCATCCAGGACCAAGGCACAACGGAGGTGCTATAGAGATTGGTCCTGACAGTAACATCTACGTACCAGTCGGAGATATAGATGCTTCCTTTAGAAAGCCGAATCCTGCAACACAGACCCAAAACTTCGGAGATGGTATAGTTGCCGACGGGCGAAGTGGTATTCTAAGAATAACACAAGACGGCGAGCCTGTTGGAAAAGGAATATTGGGAGATTCTATGCCACTAAGATTGTATTATGCTTATGGTATCAGAAATAGTTTTGGATTAGGTTTTGACCCTATAACAGGTTTCTTATGGGATACAGAAAATGGGCCGGATGAGGGTGATGAGATAAATCTAGTAAGTCCTGGATTCAATAGCGGTTGGCATGAGATTTACGGCTTTTCTTCATCACAAGAAAAATTTGATATCGATAAACTGGTTACATTTGATGGTAAGGGAAAATATGATGAGCCTAAATTAGCCTGGGCTAAAAGCACAGGACTCACATCAATCATATTTTTAAATTCTGACAAATTGGGAACCCAATATAGAAACGATATCTTTGTAAGTGACGTTCACAACGGTCGCATATATCACTTTAAACTGAACAATGAAAGGGACGATCTTGTACTTCCTGAGGCTCTTGCAGGAAAATTTGTAGAAAGTCCGCTTAATTTGGGAGCTGAAGATATAGTATTTGGTGATGGATTCGGTGGAATTACAGATCTTACAGTGGGTCCCGATGGTTACTTGTACGTAGTATCTATAGGACAGGGCAAGGTATTTCGAATATTACCATACTAGAATTTTTGAAATTTTTGAATACAATTGTGCAATATTGAAATAATTTAAGTAACAAAATTTATGAAGAAAAAGTTATAGGAAAACTACTCAAAACAGTAATCTTCGTTAAAAAGATTTAGTTCCGGTTATACTTTATCTATGAATAACTTTGTTCTTCTTGTTTAAGTTAATTTAATAAGTTTATTATTTATTTGTTTAATCTCTAATTCAATTAACCGTGGCCGTAGAATTAGTCAATTGAATTGAATCAAGTGCTGGCGTTATCTCATGCAATATAGAATCAAAATTCTCTTTTGGACTCAGAAATATTATTGCATATAAGTCATCTTGTTTCTGCGTTAAAATTAAGATCCCTTTAAAAGGAACATCATAATCCTCAGGTATCGTAGTTAAAAAATTGCCTACCTGTGGCAAACCAGAGAAAGAATTTAGGAGTTTTGATGGAGAAGAAAGATTCAGAATATACCTATAGCCAGAATTGCTATGACCAAACGATATTTGATTTGAGGATTCTAATACTCCGTTGTCTCCAAGAAACTGGGCAACAAAAGGACCTACAAGAAATAATGGAAAACTGAGATTGTCAGGAGCCTTATATATTCCAAAGAGGCTTTTAGTAGAATTTTGATACCATATCATTGAAGTCGAATTATTATTCGGACTCGCCTGCCAATTCATAGGGGGGGTCAACTTAATCTCAGCGCTGGCCACGCTTTGAGTCAATAACAATGAGGAAGTTAATGCTAAAATTGGAACTAGAAGTTTATTCAATTGCTTTTGTCTTTTCCTTTTAGCAGGTATGTAAACTTTTGGAATAGTCGCAAGGAACGAGAGAGATAATCAAATCATTTTACTTGTAGATCTTTGGCGTAGGTTCGTAATTCGGATCCTGATGTTATTTAAGATAAATTAAAATTGATACTAAGTGGTGTATGATTTTTGGCTTACTGTCGTCTTCGTTGGGGAATAGACTTGCCAAGTGTTCTTATAATATCCCTAATAATTTGCAGATTCGTTTCGCCATCTAAAAGTAGGGATGCCACATCTTTATTGGTATTATGGCATTTCCAGTTATGACAAATAAATATTACAATTTCGGTAAATTATTACTCCTGTCCACTCTTGATCTGACTAAATACCAACGTAACACTTAAAGCAAAAATCTTCTAAAGTATGAATATGTCATCAAGAGCAAAATTAGTAGGAAAGA
>DATADQ010000145.1:0-2821 GCA_036258455.1 Nitrososphaeraceae archaeon
ATTTCGTTTGACAAAAGCTACATTCGCTTAGGCATCCACTGGAGATTTCAATAATACTGATTACTGGATTTAATCTTAATCTTGGAAAATTTACCTTTGTTGACATGGAATCTTCTAATGCCACAACCTTTCGACCGTTCATAGAAGCATCAACAACTTGAAGCGTTCTATCTAGGGACTGCGGTCCCATGAGTGAGGAATGAGGAGAGTAGGATTCAATCAATTTCTTGCTTGTTTTTGGAAGACATCCAGCAACAACAAGCGGTTTTTCTTTTGAGTATCTTTTTATTTTTGAAATCATTCTATGTTCAGTGGCATCCTTCACAGCACATGTGACTAGGACGCTGACATCCGAATTTTTTCTAATAGAAGTCAACTCATATCCATTATTGCAAAGTATTCCTTTGATTATTTCTGCATCTGCTATGTTAGCAGAGCACCCAAATGCTTCTACCCATACTTTTTTGGTATTTGATTTAGAATTTTGAAAATGAACACTAGGGTTACATGAAAAAGTTGCGAGGTGATTTACCTCTTCCAAGTGTAGTCAACTATCATGGAAATTATAGATTATTTAAATCGTCTATAAATTTCAAGGAATCGAAAACATACGGATTACTCATAACGTACGCGGGGAGTGGGATTCGAAGCCATAAGCTATTCTTGGGGTTTCATACACTTAAGTTTATTTACAAAATACGTTCAACTAACTCTAGGCTTGTCATCTCTAATTCTGTCTGACGATTCGATGCAAATTTAATTGACGCGTTTGCGCCGCTTCTTCAAAAAGCTGTTCGATAGGATTCAATTAGCATAAGAACGACATAGGAAAATTACTTACCAAACAATAAGTCATCTAGCGATAAGCAAAGTTGATAATACAGACAAAACTTGTGTAAACTTTGATGAGCGTTATCTTTGACGAGTATGACATGAGAATACTACCACCGAGAGAGCGACTTGACAAAATCACAGAAATTCTAAAGAATGAAAAAGATGAATCTGTACGATGGGATTGTATTTGGCTTGCAGGAGAAATAACCGAAGCAATTAGATTATTTGACCCAATGCAAGCTGAAATAGCAGACCTGATGGTATGGGTCTTGCAAAACGACGACAATGGAATTGTAAAACACGAAGCCGCTTTTCAAATTGGCTTACGTAACATGAGACACAAAATTCCTGATTTACTTTACTCTGCTCAACATGACAAAAGCGATGTCACACGACATGAATCAATAGAGGCTTTAGGTCTAATGCGGGTACATGAATGTAAAGAAGAGTTAGAAAAGATGTCACAAGAGCCAAATGAAGCAGTCAGCGAAACAGCTACTTTTGTGTTGAAAAGACTTGAAAGACTGAAAAATAGTGGAGAATACAAAGGCGAAGCGATATTGTAATGCTGACTGCGGAGATATTATCAACAGCAGCGTCAATCCTTATTTTTGCAAGCACATTTCCACAGGTTCGTCAAACACTGAGAACAAGACTAACCAGAGACCTATCATTGGTGAACTTGATTATGTGTGTTGCTGGACTTTCAGTATGGACGACTTATGCGGTGTACACATTCCAGCCTATTTTTGCCATAGGAGATGGAGTAGATATGGCAATGTGGGCTACCGTTCTTGCCATAAAAGTCAATAATGTTGTGAAGAAAAAGGAGGGACCAAAAAAGGAAATAACATACAAAAGCGAATACTGTCGTAAAAACAGTCATATTTATTTTGGCAAATTTGATAGATGTTTAATTTGTAATGAAGAGAAATAAAAAATAAAAAAAGAGGAAAGTTAGTTCGGTAATACGGGACAGAAGTTGTCCACCCCGCCAAATGTATATTCCTAAAATGGGACCAGTGCGATTTGAACCTTGCTAGTATGTGGGGTCAGCTATCGGGAATGGAAATTATTGGTACTATATCAATTAATAATTTATCTTTATTGATGAATGACTCGTACTGATGTAGTATTCCCAATTAGGTCACCACGTGCGCAAGAGCGTCAAAGTAAAGGCGAAAATGTCTAGTTTTTTACTTTTATCAAAATATCTGATTGAATTATTTTTTCGGTAGCATTAATGAGACTCTGAATATCCTTTTTGTTATGAACGATTGAGATAGCACCCATCTTATGAGGTAGGAAAAAAATTCCATATTTTGCCATCAATGAGAAGTGATAGTTAGCAAGCATTTGATTATCACATAAAGCTACATCATTTGCACTCCTTATTTCATTTACTCTATTTGAAAGAAAGTGTGTTAGAAAAAGAGAACCAATACCGGTTACTTGTGTTTTCAATCCATATTCTGAAAATAATTTTGTCAAACCATTCCTAGTTATATCTCCTAATTTGTTAATCTTGTCATAAAATGTACTACGATTTCTTCTGATATAATCAAGGGTGGCGTATCCGGCAGTCATAGTAAGAGGATTTGAAGAAAATGTCCCACCACCAATGTAGCATAGCCGTTCCTTATCTCTGTTCTCAACAGGATTAGCTAGTTTCATTATTTCCTTTTTACCACATACTACTCCAATTGGAAGACCTCCTCCCACAATTTTTCCAAGGGTAATTATATCTGGGTTTAAACGATATAGGGATGAAACGCTACCAAAATTGAGTCTAAATCCAGTAACAATTTCATCTAAAACAAACAATATATCATTTCTTTTACAATACTCTTCCAGACCCTTCAAGTAATTGATATCTGCAGGAATACAACCTCCACCTCCCAATACGGGTTCAAGAATGATACATGCTAAATCATCTTTTACGCTGTCCAATAATTTGATAGACCGATCTAGATCATTAAATGGAATT
>DATADQ010000146.1:0-10339 GCA_036258455.1 Nitrososphaeraceae archaeon
GGATATGCAAGCTGAGCTGCTATTGCATAAGGCAAGCCACACGCCATAGACGCCAAAGTTCCAGATACAGAAAATTTCATTCCCTTTCTAATATTTAGAAAACGTGCAGCCCAAATAGTATTAGTGCCGCTATCCACCGAAATTATGGCATTATCTTGTAGTTGTTCAGAAACTGCACTAGCAATAGCCTGTGGTTTGATTGCCTTTTTTTCATCTGTCTGCTTACTACTTTGTCTGTCAAGTAACTCGATCCATCTTTTCATTGATTGCTGTTTTGATCTTAGAAATTCCTGTTGTTCTTCTTCTCCTTGATATTGCTGATGACTACTACTGTGGTTGTTGCTGCTGTTGCCATTTGTCCTTCTGTCCCGAAGTAAAGGAAGCAAAGCAGACAATACTTTTTTTGAATCACCTGTCAAACCCACTTCAACTGGGTAGCGTAGTCCTATTTTTTCAGCCTTGATGTCAATCTGAATACCTCTCGCTTGTCCTGGTTTAGGAAGATACTCAATATAGGGAAATGAGGTTCCAATCATTAATAATGTGTCAGCTTCACTCATAGCGTCAGTGGCGGGTTCAGTTCCTAACATACCAATTCCTCCTATGCTGTAAGGATGGTTATCAGGAATCACAGCTTTGCCTAAAAGTGCTTTGACAACAGGAGCCCCAATCCTCTCTGCTACAGATATTACTTCTTGGCCTGCATTTAATGCTCCCTGGCCAACAAGAATAACTATCTTGTTACCTGAGTTAAGGACATCTGCTGCATGTTCTAATAAGTATCTGTCTGGTAAAGCACCACCTGCGGCAACAAAAGTATCAGATGTATGACCTGGCACTTTATGCCGTGAATATTTACCTTCTAGTTTTCTTTCTTGGACATCTATTGGAATTGTCAAATGGCTAACTCCTCTTTGTGCAAATGCTGTTCTACATGCTATGTCAACAGCCATCTCCGCTTGTTCTGGAGCGGTTATTATATTATTATAAACAGAAACGTCCGAAAATAGTTGCAATAAATTTACATCCTGCTGATAAGACGAACCCATCAAATCAGAGTAGGTGCTTCCCGTTATTGCAATTACAGGGGTATTATCTAATTTGGCGTCATATAACCCATTTAAAAGATGTATTGCACCAGGGCCTGAAGTGGCAACACAAGCACCTAGCTTACCTGTATATTTTGCATACGCACAAGCCATAAATGCAGCAGACTCTTCATGCCTTACAAGTATAAACTTGATTTTATCTTGCCTTGTTCTCAAGGCTTCCATAAATCCATTAATACCGTCGCCAGGTAAACCGAAGATGATATCTACATTCCAATCTAGTAATGCTTCTGCTATGATATCTGCAGTTCGCATATTCTCATACTCGCTCATATCTCTATATTCAGTTATGTTATGAACAGTATGCGATAAGTAAGTTGATAACGGGAAGTAAGAAGATGATTGTCAGCTCTCTAAAGGACGCCATACAAAGCTATAAGTAAATAGTACAAAATCATTGTGTGGTTTGGTTATGACTAAACTGATTTTACAAGGCCCGTCGGGATTTGGACAAAAATTTATTTGAATCTAACTCTGCAAGTATATTTAGCTAATCACTTCTTAACTGACAGTCTAGTATGAGACACTATATTCGTAATAGCATGGCCTAGGTAACGGTGCCCTCTATTCTATCTATCATGCATTTATGGTCCGCGATACTCAACTTGTGCAAAGAAGGCATTCTGACCAGAATCATCAGAGTTCATGTTGGGCGTTGAAATCTCATTAACTTTGATTTAGCCGCATCTGCTATCTTGAAAATAAATCCTTTAGGCAATTGTATCTTCGTCTCTTGCTCTTCTCCTGTCACAGGGTTTTTGAAGCTTTCAAGCTGTACATCAATGATACCGGGGATAGAGAAGCTCTGCTCTTCTTACCATCTATCTTAGCGATAATGTCTACAAACTGCGGCTCAAGTATATACTTGTAGGTCGGTGGGATTTCCCTGGATTAGGAAGAAATTTATTTGAATCCAAATCTCAGAGCTGCTTGGCTAACAGATTTCATAACAACTGTATTGTGCCAAGCAACATTTGATCATGACAAAAAATCTACTCAAATCTTCAAGGTCTTTAATCATATGTGATACCTTGTAATTATCTTTACATCCGTCCTTCCGTAATGGCTAGTATGATTACAAAGTAGCAACGAATTAAAACTATCAAAGTATTTAACTCTTGTGAATTATACGATTATAACTTCGATAGCCGTGATCGGGTGCCTTGTTCTTTCAATAGTTGGAATTCATCTCATTCCTATTTTTGCAACTCCAAACAATTGGAGTTCTGGGACAGATATACCTACTCCAAGATCAGAGTCTGCATATGCCTCACTTGGAACAAAGATTTATGTTATTGGAGGAACGGGCAACACTGCCCCTGGGAACAAAAAAATCGTAGAAGCATATGATTCTTCTTCTAACACGTGGACTACTAGTATCGCTTCTTTACCCGTAGCATTAAATCATCCTGCAGCAGACTCATACAACGGCAAGATATATGTCGTAGGAGGATACCTAGATGATCGCATCGCGACTAATAGGCTCTTTATATACGATCCATCCCAAAATGTGTGGAACGAGGGCGCTTCTATGCCTACTGCAAGGGCTGCACTTGCAGCCAAATTCATTAATGGAATTTTGTATGCTGTAGGCGGTGCAAATTCGGAATTTAAAAAGCTAAGTACAAACGAAGCGTATGACCCTTCAACCAACTCTTGGTCAGCAAAGGCTCCCATGCCTACTGCAAGAAATCACCTATCTTCAGCTGTAGTGGATGGCAAGCTATATGCAATTGGCGGGAGAACCTCTGGGCCATCTGGAAATATAAAAGCAAACGAAGCGTATGACCCTTCAACCAACTCTTGGTCAGCAAAGGCTCCCATGCCTACTGCAAGAGGAGGACTTGCATCTGCAGCAATAAATGGCAATATTTACTCTTTT
This sequence comes from Nitrososphaeraceae archaeon, assembly GCA_036258455.1. Taxonomy (GTDB): domain Archaea; phylum Thermoproteota; class Nitrososphaeria; order Nitrososphaerales; family Nitrososphaeraceae; genus TA-21. The sequence continues at coordinate 2,992 of DATADQ010000146.1, forward strand.
GGCGGTGAAGCTCCTACTCTTGTATTTAATACAAACGAAAAATATGACACATCAACAAATACCTGGTCAACTGAGGCAAGTCTTCCCACGGCAAGACACGGACTTACTGGAGTAGCCTTGGGCTCAAAGATATACGTAATTGGTGGTGGGTTAGAACCAACAACTAGCAAACCTGCAACAGGAGTAAATGAGATATTTCAAACTCAAGCTCAATCACCTCCTCCAGAAGAGGAAGATACTGTACCTCCACAGATAACCATAGTATCTCCGTCTAATGGAGCAACAATAACAGGCTCGCCTTCGGGTGTTACAATAGATATCTCTGGCACTTCTTCAGATAATGAAGGAGGAAGCCAAGTAGAGTTGGTAGAAGTACAGCTTGATAATGATGGATTATCAGCTGCTACACCAAATTCTTCTGAAGACTGGTCACAATGGACAGCGTCTAAAACAATCACTATGGCTGGTTCTCATACTATAACTGCAAAAGCTACTGATAATGCAGGCAATACAAAAAGCAGTACGGTTGGAATAAATGTAGTTGTACCACAAGATGAAACAACAAGAACAAAGATTTATTCTGCTGCAGGTACAAACAGCTATTCGACTATTGCTACAGGAGATAGTGATAGAGCCGGTGAAATACTTACAAGCTCTTCATCGCTTGTTGGAAAATCTATAAGCGAAGTAACCGTAGTACTAAAGAAATCTGGCTCTCCATCAGGTACAATTTCGGTGCTTGTGAGAAGCGGCCAAGATGATTCTCGTGCCCTCGAGTTTGGTACTATTGCTGCCTCCGAGTTGACTACCTCTGATAAATCGTTTACCCTAAAAGCCGCATCTTCTCATATTTTCAAGTCCAAAGACAAAGTGCTGGTTGAATGGAGCGGAACTGGTTCAAGTGCTGACCAGGTTCTTGTGAAGAGAAACGGAGCTGATGCGTTTGACGGCACCAATACATATCTAGTGGGACATAAAGGTACAAGCTATACAAATAGTAATAGCAGAGATCTTGCAGGGGACTGGTATGGTCCTAATTGATCTTTATCAAAGGACAACATTATAATCTCGTGAAGGATGGATGAACGGTGATGTCATTATGAGCTGGAAACTTAGTTGTCATTCTTCCTCCTCCTTCTCGACATCTTCGTCATGTGCCTTTTATAAAGGCGGTCGTCTCTTACTGTCTTCCATAACAATTATTACTATTGTTTTGTTGGTAGTATTACCCTCACCTTCCTCATTATTTTCCTTTTATGTCAATGCTAATGATTTTGTTGTCTTTGCCTCGCCATCATCTGTTTCACAATCAGAAACGACAACAGTGCCTGTATCACCTCCTCCTCCACTACCTCCACAAACTATATCTTCACAGTCATCGCAGTCTCCTCAAAGCCAAGAGAAAGCTGGTCTCTCAGCTGACAACTTTGACTTGTCTTATGGTTACATCATAGAACCTTTTCTGTCGAATCTCTCAATGCCTACTTCAATTGCAGTCGACTCTGCTAATGGAACCCTCTATGTTGCTGAATCTATCGAGGAGTATGATAATAATAATAGTAATAGTAGCATAATGCTTTCTACTTCTTCCTCTCCTGTCTCTTTCCTGTCTCCGCAGGCACAAATAAGAATAGTCAAAGATGCAATTGGTGGTAATAATAATAGTATCGTAGTCAATCAAACCCATGACTCTAGTGGAGGCGTAATCAATATTGATAATAATACTACTTTCATCAACAATGCTCTAAACTGGCCCGTTATCGATATGGAAGTTGACGATGCCAGTGGTCTTTTGTATGCTTTTCATGATCACACAACAATATCGAGTATAAACACGACTTCAGGCGAAAGAGAAGATATTATTACTACGGAAGAAGAATCCGATGCCGGCAGCGACAAATACGAAGAAGAACAACAACAAGATCCTTTATCTCTTCTCGTTAATTCCTCTAGCCAAATAGCTCTTAGTGGAAAGGAAGACTATCTTGATAGCCGTAGTGCTGATGATGAGCAGGGGGATGCTGGTAATCATGACAGCTACAACCCCACTGTGCTATACATACCGTGCATGAATGGCGACGTTGATAACGACTATGGCACATACTGCATTTTAGGCCTCCCTATTGATCGTAGTGGTAATAATGCTATGGTTGATAACATTAGCAGCATCAACTCTTCATCCTTTATTCTAGAAAATATGACGTCAAGGCCTGTTGGAATAGCAATACTTAATTCATCATCGCATGTGGCAGCAGCATCGTCGTCTTCATCGCCATCGTCCTCATCCATCATATCAGAACAACAGGGACCTTACACACTGATAGGAAGCCAGACACCAAATTCTTTTGGCAATAGCGATGATAGTGAACTGCTGATAATAACGTCGCAACCGACCAGCAATACTATTTTTAATAACAGTAACAATTACTCCGCTGATGCTCTCTCTTCCCTAAACACCATTTATCATGCCAAGGTCTTTGGCTCAACACCCTATCAAAGAAGTAGTAGCAATAACCTACAAGACATTACCAACAATAATAACAACTATAGTTATAACAACAACAATCATCAACAACAACCAGCCCTACTCCCTTCAGTAGACACATTAGTTGACTATCCTCATGGTCAGCTTGGACAAGTTGCGGTAGTTTTTGTACGACCTGTTTCGACGTCTCCTACTTCTACTAATGAAACTACTGAGATAAGCCAAGCATCTTCTACTATAGAAGATATTGTTTATTCTTCATCTTCTCCTCCCTTTGGGCTTAATGAAACCACAGCTTTTATGGTAGATTTTGGTAATTCTTCAGCTTCAGCAGCATCAACGACGCCCAACCTACCAAGGATAATGATGCTAGATATTCAATCAGGTAGTATTACACAGTTTCTCACACTCAAGCATCCTGATCCTAACTTTAGGCCAATAGATGTTGCATTCGATTACAATAACAGTGCCTTGTATGTGTTAAGCATTGGCAATAATAATCAAGGAGAAGATACTAACAACACCACCAATAATACTAACAATAATCCGCTAAATACAGGTGGCAGCCGCAATAACAATAACAATAACAGTAGTGGGGTAATCTGGAAAATAAGTTATCAAGGTGAAGAAGGAGAATTAACAACAAGCAGTAATAGTAATGGCACCGATAATGATAATTCAACATCAGATTTAACGACGCCACCACCTCCACCACCCTCCTCATCAAATGACACGGATTCATCCGGTAACACTAGTAATAGCAGTGATGATAGTGATGGCTTAGATGAGTCATCTTATTATGATGAAGAAGAAGACGACACTGATGACGATGACAGTATCTACACTGATGACGATGACAGTATCTACACTGATAATAGTAATAACAGCAGCAATGAAGATACCGATAACAATAGTGGTAGTAGTTCTCCACCTCCTTCCTCTGACTCACCACCACCACAACCGGTAAACGATGCTCCAATAGCAGAAGATGATGCTGCAACAACTGATCAAGATACGCCCGTAGTCATTGATGTACTAGCAAATGATGTGGACACAGATGATGACAACCCCCTTACCATAGATTCAGTTGATGAGGAGTCTATTCAAGGAGGTAATGTAAGAATCATTAGTAGCAGCAATGATGATGGTGGCGATGATGATACTAATAACGGTGGAGGTAGTAATACTAATGAAAAAATCGAATATACGCCTGCCGAAGGCTTTTTTGGCAATGATGAATTTACATATACAATAATCGACAGAAATGGAGCAACGGACTCATCTAGGGTGACAGTAACTGTCAACGAAGTCATTCTTGCCCCTCATCCGATCATCTACTGGTCGGAAAATGAAGGTGGAATAACACAAGGTTTGCTTGAAAAAGCCGCAGAAGGCCATGATAATAATAATGATGATGATGATGATGACGTCGATGAATGGTCCTTTAATCTTGGGAACTTTAGGGTTCCTGTAGAGTTTGATGTTTCAGATAGTGAAAACGATACTAAGGGAATACTTGAAGGTGGTGGAGAAGGAAATAACAATAATGATGACGATAATACAAATGCGTATGACCAACTAGCGGCACAGCTACTAACATCCAAACTCAATATCGAAAATGGTGTCTCGACCTGTGAATCTATAGAGACTACAATTGAATATGCCGACACCGTTCTTAGAAATGCACTATATGATGGCCCTGGCAGTACTGAAAATCCGATAAGTGAAAGCAGAGATTATGCCTTTGAGCTGGTAGAGAATCTTGACAGATACAACAATGAGGGCTGCGTGTAAATGAATGAAAAAGCAAATTATTAATACCAGGCAAACACAGGTTCCGTTCAAAATGTGTATATGAACACACGTATAAATAAGCCCAAGGGTCCCCGTGCTTTTAGAAGCACTAAAAGGGAGGTTTCAACCTTTTTTAAGGGAGGACGAGCTAAGAAGGATCCGCCCTTATGATCTTTGCCTTTTTAGATTATTATTATTATCTTTCATGAAATCTATCAGATTAGGTCGTTTGTTGTTGAAGTGAGTCCAGCATAGAAAGTAAAGCCTTCGGAAAATGGATTTGATCAATTGTATCGATAAGCATATACACTTATTGCGACGTTCACCGAATATACTTATTGGCACAGGTTGAGGAGGGTTTTTCAATTATTTAGTAATAATAACCTGTTACCTTAGAGTATAGAACAATCAAAATTATTATTACTTAATCTACGAAAACTACAGGGTTCTTAATTTTTCCTAATTTTTCGATTTCCACCTCAACTACATCGTCATGCCGAAGATATACATTCAGATGTGATGAGAGTGAAAGCGCTGTACCACTCGGTGTACCACTGGATATTATATCTCCTGGTTCGAGAGTCATCACTTTGCTGAGACTATGAATTATCCTATCAATCTTCAAGACTAGGTTCTTAGTAGATGAATTTTGTCTAATTTCACCGTTAACCCTTGTAGTAAGCTGCAAATTGTCTGGATCAGGAATTTCATCTGATGTAGTAAGCCATGGACCACACGGACCGAATGTATCAAATCCTTTGGCCCGTGAATATTGCTTGTCAACAAACTGTATATCTCGTGCAGAGACGTCATTCATTATGAAATAACCTGCAACGTAACTCAATGCATCTTCTTGAGCAACATTTTTGCATCGTTTTCCTATCACAAGCGCTAGCTCACCTTCATAATCTAGCTGTTTTACAGATTTTGGGCAAACAATATTTTCAAATGGACCAATTAAGCTGGTTCTTGGTTTAAGATATATCACAGGTTCAGATGGTGGATTTTTCCCAAAACGCAACCAGCTGCCCTGATCTATATAGTTGAAAGCAAGACAGATAATTTTAAATGTCCTAATAATAGGTGGAAGAATATTAAATTCATTTAGTGAATGAGAATAGGAAAGCTTGTCTAGGCGACCGCTTATTTTCTGGGGGTAACCTCCGAATATAAAATCTTCAAGACTGTCAGGCAAGGCGAGGTGATTCTGCTTCTGTATCTCACCTCTTAGGATAAGCCTTTTTTGACCTTCATTATTAACTAAGGCGAAGGTCTCTTCTTCGTTATGTTTCCGGATTCTGGCTACCTTCAAACAAATTGATCTCCTTCATACCTCATCGACTAAGGTAGAGCCACTATCTATTAAGGGAATCCATTATGAATTCATAAAGTATCACAGCATATATGCGCCGCCCCGCCCCTCAGCCGAAAATTAAATTATACAACGAGAGATAATACAAGAAATGTGGCAGTTATTATTTATTTTTAAAGGCCGATTTGACACCCTCGACGAATCTCTTTGAATCTGATACCCACCCAAATACTCCGCCTTGCATTTTAATCTGTTTTACAGCCGCTTGGTAATTTCCATAATCTGTAGCACCGGTGCCATCTTTTAGCATAATACACCAGTATCCATGGTCATTTGCTTCTCGCATTATAGTATGTACACAGACATCAGTTGTAATTCCCGTGATTACAAGATGAGTTACGCCAAGGTTTTTCAAAAGAAGAGGAAGATTGCTTTGTCCAAATGCACCCTTTCCAGCCTTGTCAACTACATATTCTCCAGGAATCGGATACAAGTCGTCTATTATATCCCAATTCTTTTCTCCTCTTACAAGTAATCTACCTAGGCCCCCACTGGGGGTGTCACCTATGCCAACACCATTTCCAATGATTTTGCTGCGAAGTACCTTATTATACGGTGCATCGGAAAGGTCTGGAACATGGCCTTCTCTGGTGTGGATGACTTTAATGTCGGTCCCATTACGGATGTTATATAGGACATAATGGATAGGCTTGATAGGAGCAGACGTCAGGCCCAAGTCATATCCCATGACGTCGACATAGCCCTTCTGTCCACAAAAATCTACCTGCATATCAATACTCAAAAAGGCCGTTCTAGCAGAATCAAATTCAACATAAGCTGTCTCACCAAACCTTGGGCAGTCTTCTACCTCAACTTTGAATAGTCTACCTTTGATAGGACCATATAACCAAGTAGGATATCGGAAAGTACGAGTTTTCTTGAACTCTTCGTAATCCTGCTCCACCCTGTTTAAAACCGCATCTCTTGTAGCTGAAGTAAAATCCGTATTGGGTGATGGTGGTGCTGATGGTTGCGCAACGGTTTTCTTCTTTATAGTAGTCATATAGTTCTCTCTCCTCCTGACTTCTTTTGAACAAAGACGATGAGGATAAGGAATTTGACCAGTATTGTTGCAATGAGATCCACAATTTTATCTATTGTCACAGGCGCTCCAGTTGGCTGTGAAATTCTTTTTACTATCTCAGAGCAATCGATTATATACACTGTAAGTGGCAAGTGCGGACTAGGCTGTTCACATGCTGCAGTAAAATTTATTGCCATTTTCATTGTATTTGTAGGCTTATCAACATCTTTCCAAGTCAATTCCTCACATATGACAGGCTTATCCTTAGGAGCAATCATGTGAGCTCTGCTATTGATGTTATCTATTCAGGCCTTTAAGTTTAGCCTGTAAAGGGGATAGAAAATTGCATATATCATAAATTTCATATATTATTAGCCTTAAGTTGGCTCCATTGCTCTTGCGCATAGCAGATGGTAATTTTGCTTGCATATTCTGCAAAAATACTATAATGCTACTATATATCATGCAATGATCTTGTCTCTACTACAGAGCTACAATATAATACTGGATGAAATTTTTAGAGAGGAAAGTAAAACTGTGGGTATGTAGCACCATCATTTATGTTGATGTTCTAAATGTGATATTACAATTTCCAGTATCTCATCTGTATTAACTGGCTTGTCGACAAAATCGCATGACTTGAGGTCTTCTTTGAATGATTGTACAAACTCGT
>DATADQ010000147.1:0-1608 GCA_036258455.1 Nitrososphaeraceae archaeon
TTTGAAATTCCAAAACCTAACAGATATGTTCAAAGTTATACTATATGCTGCAGAATCTCCCTTAGGTTCAAGTCCAATGCTTTACCACATAAGGTCTGATAATAAAGATATTCTTTTATCATACAAGACAAAGAACCAACCAACAAATGGATAGAACTAAGAAGACTCACTGGTGAATATAGTTTTGTAGACAAGATAGGTAATGACACTAAATCTAGAATCTAAATCCAGTATTAGAGTTGGAAAAAAGCTCATTTGACTTTCCTATATAGACTGTAGTAAAGTAAATAGAAACAGGAAAAACTTGTTTCAATTATACAGTGGCCTTAACTAGGGCCTAACTGAATTTGTAAATATATGTCGCCTATAGGTAGAACCATTCCAATAGGTTAGATACTTCAAATAAGATAACAACTATCATATTATTATCATATTGCCAGCGGCTTATGTATTAGTTCTATGTGATTATAGTAGTCCTGCTTATGAAATTGTAAGTCAACTAAGCAAGTTGCCGTGTGTAACAGAAGTTAACAGATTAGATGGACCATATGATATTATTGTAAAGTTATCTGATGATAATACAGATATGATAAAGGAATCCATAGGAAAACATATGACTAGAATCGGTGGCATAGAATCGACATTAACATTAATGGCAGAGTGATTGTTAGTACTACTTCAGTGATTCGTTTCTTTGTTCGCATCCCTATTATGTTCCCTAATACTACTACTCAGCAGATGCCCGTTCATGAGTTAAGTAAACATGTAAATCAAGAACATAGAAATCAGGACAGAGCGACTTAAGAATAAAAACAATTACAATGAAGAATTATTGTCTTAGCATATCTAGAAAATTATGAAGCACCATTTGAACTCAAAGTTTGCCACCAAATCAATTGGAGGAAGTGGTTTGGGATTGTATATTTCCAAAAGCATTTTAGAAGCTCATAAAATAATATTTGGGCTTATAATTCAGAAGGCAAGGGGGCTACATTTAGCTTTACCCTACCGCTAGCTCAATAAAAAGACTACGAACAAACAAACATAATATTTGAAAAAATAAAAAGATTACTAGGACAGAAAGGTTAGATATCATAACAGCATCTTCATTAGCTGCTTTCAGATGCAACTGCCTGTGCCTATAGTAGTTACGTAGATGATAATGGAATGACATTAATAAGAATAGAGTGTATGGTGAACGAAGAGGGAAAAGAGCGTGTATGGGACCTGATCCGATTTAAACATAGAAGAGACTGCAATATTTCCTCAGAGCCAAAAACATTTTATGAATAATAACGATGAAAATGAATTAAATAATTACAACAATGATTCAATGCTATTTGGCGTAATGCGGACCAAATGATTGAATCAATGGAAATTTATATCCTGCAAAAATAACCTTAGAAATCTCCAAAACCCCCCCCATCAAACCCTCCAAAGTCTGCTCCTCCAGTATCCACAACATCTCCTCCTTCAGTACCAGTACTGCTACTACTATCTGTCTCAGCTACTGCTGATTCTCCTGCTCCTTCACTGCCAGCTCCGCTTTCTCCAGCCATTTGACTTTCCATTGGATTTAATGCCATTCCCATCATAGACATCATAGAT
>DATADQ010000148.1:0-2060 GCA_036258455.1 Nitrososphaeraceae archaeon
AAATATCTGAATCAAGTGAAGAAACATAGATAGCTGTCAGAATAGCTTTATCCAAAGGTTCTATCATAAATTCGACATTATTTAAGTAGCCATGTCTATTTAGTTCTATTCTCTGATTATAGTGTTCTTTAAACAAGAAACCTTTTGACTCAGGCGACCAAAAAGATAAGTTTAGGCTTTAGAATATCAGTAATACATCAAATACAGAAAGATTTAGGATAGATGAGGTGTAAGAGAGTCGAAATATGAGATTCAAATCTAAACTCTCCGCCCTTTATTTTGTTGCAAGACTAATACCTAAATAATGCAAATTAGAGAAAAATAGTAGATGACAATATCGCAAGTGGGTGCGAATCCCTTATCCAAGGGTATTAAAATTTCAACAATAGATAGTAAAGAAATTTCCAGTGGGACGGCATTGATAAAACGTGGTTTTGCTCATATGCAGAAGCATGGTGTAATAATGGATGTAACTAATGTTGAACAAGCCCAAATAGCTGAAGATGCTGGAGCAGTAGCAGTCATGGTTTTGGATAAGCTACCATATGATATAAGACATGCAGGCGGAGTGGCTAGAACGGCAAGCGTAAAAGTAATTCAAGCAGTAATAGATTCTGTGAGTATCCCAATAATGGCAAAGTGCAGAATAGGGCATTCCTCTGAAGCCAGCATCCTTGAAGAGATAGGAGTCGATATGGTCGATGAGAGTGAAGTACTTAGTCCCGCCGATGAAAGTAGACATATCTGGAAGTGGAATTACACAACACCATTTGTGAATGGAGCCAAAAATTTGGGGGAAGCATTGCGTAGGATAGAGGAAGGTGCTTCAATGATTAGAACAAAAGGTGAACCAGGAACAGGGGATGTGTCACAAGCAGTATCTCATATAAGAATGTTAAATAACGAAGTCAAAAAAATAAAGGGAATTTATGATAGTAATGATGATCAAGAACTAATTAAGATTTCAAGGGAATTACAATCTTCCTTTGAAATAGTTAAAGAAACAGGGAAGCTTGGAAGATTGCCTGTTGTAAATTTTGCTGCTGGCGGAGTATCTACACCTGCAGATGCTGCTTTGCTAATGAAGCTTGGTTGTGATGGAATTTTTGTAGGTTCCGGAATATTCAAAGCAGAAGATCCACTTGAGCGAGCGAAAGCTGTTGTTATAGCAACCACTTATTTTGACGATCCTAGGATGGTTTTAGATGCACAGAAAATGATTGATGAAAAAAAATCAATGCTCGGTCTCGATACCAAGAACTTGGATTTAAGGATGCAAGAAAGAGGACCTACAATATGAATAATGAGTTACTAATTGGAGTATTGGGTCTTCAAGGCGATATTGAGGAGAATCTCAAAGCAACAGCAGACGCCCTCAAAGAAATGAATATGAAAGGCAATGTCATTCCTGTTCGTTACCCTGAAGAGATTATGAAAGTTGATGGGTTGATTATACCTGGCGGTGAAAGTACCGCAATGGGTTTACTAATTGCTATAAAGAATGGGTTGTTAGATGCAATTACAAGAATACTACAAGAAGGATTGCCTGTAATGGGAACATGTGCTGGTATGATTGTTTTAGCTAAAAAATCGTATGATAAGGTTGTTGGAAACAAGAAACAATTATTGCTAGGCGCTTTAGATATTGAAATAGAGCGGAATTCTTTTGGAAGACAGTATGATTCATTTGAATCAAACTTAGAGATTTCAGGCATAGGAAGTGGTTATAAGGGAATTTTTATACGCGCACCTACTGTAATTTCGATAGGTCCACACGTTCAAACTTTGAGCAAATTTGACGGAAAAATAGTAGCTGTAAAGCAAGAAAACATAATTGGAACTTCTTTCCATCCGGAATTATCAGGTGATTACAGAATGCACAGATTTTTTATCGAATCGGTAACAAATTGGAAGAAAGGAAATATTTAACAAAAAAATTCGAGTAATGATAATCAGTTAGTACGCATCAAATTAAGCGCTGAACCAGCTTTGAACCATTCTATCTGTGACGAGTTGTATGAATGCCTTAACAAGATTTCATCATCTGTAGCGTTACTATG
>DATADQ010000149.1:0-5263 GCA_036258455.1 Nitrososphaeraceae archaeon
GTTTTAAAAAAGTGGTTATGTTACTTGTTCTAATATCCATTCCTTAAACTTACTTATTGCAAATTCTTCGGATTCTTTTATGAATGTGGCATCCTTCAGATTCCATTGATCTTCTGGAATAGAATCAAAAAATTCTTGCATAAACAAAGTAAATCTAAAACGCAGGTTTCTTGGATTTTCACATAGATCATAGTGCTTTAGAATATTTGCTATTTTTCCAAACGAGGTATCATAGTCTCTTTTGAATGGTGTTATCTTCAGGGTCTCATATAAAATTGAAGTTATGGAGTCCAAGTCTTTCTTAATTGTGATCAATGCCTGCATAATACTATGATTGATAATACTTTATGGTTTGTCTTCCAAATATTTTGTGAAAGGAATCTTACACTTACAAGCTAATAATATGAGTATAGATTAAGTTATGTTTCTACTGGCCCTTGAAGATATAGGCTAAAGATGGCAGGCCTAAAAATGCTGCTTATGTAATAACTCCCAAAAATGTTCTCGTAAATCTATTCTTGGCTATTTCGAATGCCTTTTCACCTTTGGGTGAAAGCCTGTAGGTTATAGTTTTACCTTCTTTTTCTTCACTCAGAAAACCTAAATCTTTAAGACTCCTAAGAGCAGGATAAATTGTTCCTGGACTTGGTTTTTCCCCCCTTCTTTTTGCGAGTTCATTAGCTATCTCTTGACCATGCATTGGTTTTTTTGAGAGTAAAAAGAGGATCAGAAACCCCAATAGTCCTCTCATATCGCAACATTCAGCATCGAGCTCTCGCATATGCGTTATATTGGATGTCCGATATATATAAATACATCCCTTTGCTATATATCGTATGACCGATAATGGAACATATGGAGGTGATTGAATGGGATACGGATGCTGTGGGATAGGAGTTGACCAAGTAAGAAACTTTCTAACCAAGGAAGAGAGGATTTCTTTGTTGAAGGAATACAGTGATGGTCTTGAGAAGGAGGTTCAAGGAATAAAGGAGAGGATTAAGGAATTGGAAGAAAAGTAATCCTTTCTTTCTTTCTTTTGTTCACTAGCAAGTTGGTACTTTTTTTCCCATCTTACCACAAAAAGCATGTTTGAATAGAGTTGAACAAGTTGCTGGATTTCATTATTTAATTTTATTTGTACAGTTTAACAAAATTTGGGTAAAGCGTGGGGTGGGATTTGAACCCGTTAGCTGTTCTTGGGGTTTCATTAATATGAGTCTGGGTCAGCACCTGATTTTTTATTTTCATCATTTTTTGTAAAATTCATCCTTGGCGTTTTTTTCAGTTTCATTGACACCCCATAAAAACTCTACATAATGTTGTGCAAAAATAGTTACAAGAAATTTAAACAGGTCTTCTGTTTTTTTAAATCCATATTTTTCCTTCAGTTTGTTGATGTTTTCCTCATCCTTTGAACTTAATTTCATATGAATTTCGCTCATTTTCCTATTAGGTTATTTACTTTTAATAATCCTTGCTGATATCTTTTGATTCGGAGGAATATTACTGACTGTCGATACGGAATCCACCGTCGAAATCAAAGACAATAATGAGTTCAAAACTTGTAGCCAATATTCCGTAGAAATTTTTTCCTTTCATCTACATTATTGGTTGTTTCTATGCCCTTTGGTTTAAATCCATCAACAACACCAACTATTGCTCTACCTTGCAATGTATCAACAAATAATATTTCAACCGGATTAGCGGTTGCACAATAGACAGTTACTATCTCAGGAACTTCTTTTAGCCTTGTTAGTACATTTATTGGGAACGCATTCTTTAACAGAATTACTAAACTGTGTCCTGCAGATATACTATATGCATATTCACCGGCCATCTTTTCAAGAACTTCATCGTTTCCTGCATGCCTTACCAGACACGGGCCGCTTGCCTCACAAAAGCCACATCCAAATTTGATTCCAGGAACACAGTTTACTAGGCATTCTGAAACATCCTCAACTGTCTTTATAAAGTGACTCTGGGCTAGGATGAGTTGAGCATCAATTGGAGGTTCTAATTTTAGTGACTTAAGTTCCATACATATCATGAACCGGGTCTTTGCTTTATCTTTTCAGAGGTTCGGACATTCTATGATACTTATTTAAATCAAATTTTTTGTGATACAAATGGTCCTTATTCTTTATCTCTCCTTAATACAATTGAACTCTTTCTTAAACTGGTTAAGAGTTTCATCGTCATAGATACAAAACTCTATGATTTCAGGAGACTTAGGAAGCGACCCTCGGTTTTTAATAAACTTTAATGACTCTTCAATCAGTATCTTTGCGCATTTATCTTTAGGAAATCCAAATATTCCTGTGCTTATAGCAGGAATAGATATACTTTTAAAATCATTCTGTTGAGCAATGTTTAGAACATTATTTATTGCTGATTTTAGTTTTTCATTCTCTTTTCCTTCACCATTTCTTGGTCCAACGACGTGAATCACTGCTTTACAACGCAATTTGCCTGCGGTTGTGATTACAGCGTTACCAACCGAGGGTGTAACCAATCTTGTAACTTTCATCTTGAATTATTTGTCCTCCTTTTCTTACAATGGCTGCTGCGAGACCTCCACCATGCTTTAGGTAAGAATTCGCAGGATTTACTATCACATCCACGTTTCTTTCTGTGATATCTTCGCTAACTAGTCTGAGTTTTTTTTATTGTCAAACAAAATTTCACTTATTAACAATATTTCACTACCTTTAACAACCACGAACTAGGTAAACATACACTCAATAGAAAAGGAAGCTTTCCGATGTATATTAGAGTTTCAAGGAACCTGCTACTTATTTGAATAACCTTCATCACGTAGCTGACGATGCAAACGATGATACTAGAATCAAGAATAAAGTAATCGCTAACAATCATTTGTTTGGAAATAAATTAAGCTGTTTTAATTCATTAATTAAAGGCTTTTCAATATAAGGACTTTAAATCTTTAATATGTTAAAAAGAAATAAGTACGTATGGATGCTTTTGAATCTGTAGCGACCAAACTTGATATAAGAGAATTCAGCTCAAAAGAAGTCCCACGTGAAATAAAATCAAAGGTACTCGAAGCAGCCAGATTAACAGGAACTGGCCTTAACACACAACATTGGCGTTTTATACTAGTCGAAAATAAAGAGAATTTGAAGAAGCTTGCAAAGGACAGCACTAGTGGAAATTGGGTTACAAATTGTAATTTTGCAATAATAATTCTGACAAATCCAAAATATCATTTTCATTTAATTGACGCAGGGAGGGCATTACAGAATATGCAGTTGGCAGCATGGAATTATGCAGTAGGTTCGGGAATATTTACAGGAATAGACGAGGATAAATTCAGGAAGGATTTTGGAATACCACAAGAATTGAATGTCTCTGCTGTAATTGGATTTGGTTATCCAATAAAAAAATTGACAGGTAAGAGAAAGGACCGCCTACCTCTAAATGTCCTTGTTCATAATGAAAAATATAGTATTTCAAATAAATCATAACAATTCCTTACATAGAGATGACAACAGCACGTACAAAATCTGATAAATGTGCTCTATGTCGTCATTCCAGAGAATCTCATATTTCTGACAAGCATGGACAAAGCTATTGTTTGAAGTGTACCTGTGATGGATTCAGAATAAAATAATTTGCTAGCTTCTTGCATATTCTAATAAGCGCTTGTTTAGTCTTAGGGTATTGCTTCCCGTTAGTCATCAAAAGAATATTCTTCATATGTTCCAGCATATCAGAAAATGGCAAGTCATATAGCGTAAATAAGTGATAAAAAGCTTTAAAGGCAGTTAGGCAAGCAAGCAGAAGCCTATGAAGGTAAACAAATATCAGATAGAATTATGTCAAATTATTTATGAGAGTGGGTACATTCTCCTGCAAACAATGTAAAATAAAATTTCAATTAATAGGAATTTCTACCGTAAAAAATCCAAGTTACTGTGCATACTGTGGTAACGATTCCATAGAAAAAGTCAATATAATTTTTGGATAGAGGTCGTTACTGAGGAGACGTACAATCTAAATTGAAGGTAGGTATTAAACTATATTGGAGTAACTATCGTTTCCAGCTAGCGAGTACTTGGCGTTTTTTTTAACACTTTCGACAGAATTATTAATACTTAATCCAAGTTTGCTAAAAATTTGGCGAGCTTCGCTGGTATCTGGGATTTTCTTTATTCTGAAGTATTCACCGTCATAAAATATTGCAAAAAGACCTGAGATTGCAGCACCAGCAATTATTGGTTTAATTTTTAATGATGCACATTCATCGACTATTTTCCTCAGAGCGAGTATTCCTTGCCTTTGCTTCTTCCTGCTGAGTACTAATCTGCCAAAGTCTATGAATCTCGTATCATCAGTTTCTCTTTCATGTAAAACATCTCTCATTAGATTTAGTTTTTCAATCAACGGCTTGCCTGGAAGCTTGATTGCCCGAGTACAGTCGCAGGCCTCACATTCCATAGTGCATTTATCTCTAAATCGTGCATCCTTTACTTCAACGATAGAATCAAAGTACATCTTCAATATCGGCAACTCCATTGCCATCGGATAAAGACCTCCTTCCAGACAGTAACAAACTTCTACAAAATGAACCATACCAGTGTCGTCTATTCTTGCTCCCCTCAGAGCGGACTGCACTCCTTGATAGAATACCTGTCCTCTTGCTAAATTACCTGACTTGATACTATTGGCTAAGCTTGCCCTTGATTCTGGGTTTAACTTGCATTTGATATAGTACCTCATTTATGCAAATATGTTGTTTATTTCAACTTCTAATAAAGATGTAGCTCCTCTAGCTGTCTACAGTAATATAAAATCTGGATTCAGTTTTCTAACAATATGCTGTCTAAATTTTTCTTCCTACAGTCACGACAAAAGCTGCTTGCTTTTGTATCAATATCAAACAAAGATGTGCTGAAATGCATAACACATCGTGATTTGTTACAATGACCAAATCCAAAAACATGTCCTAAGTCATGTATATCTTCTTTAACCAACCTTTCATAGAATAATGACTGATTTGGCTTTAAACCATAGAATTCTTGCCTTAGCCTAGAAAGGTATACCGCCGCCACTCTTCCTCCATAAAATGCTTCTCCAAACACAAAATCAAATCCAATTGAATATGCGTCTATATCAAAGATGGCGAGTATCTTTGTTCCTTTATCGTGCTTCGATTTATTGAGCCACTCTAGTAACTTAAACGAATTCCATTGATTTCTACGTTTGTTGGTTAAAGATTGAAAGTCGGAGACTGTATTTA
>DATADQ010000150.1:0-3624 GCA_036258455.1 Nitrososphaeraceae archaeon
TTTCTTTTGTAGACTCTAATTGTAGCCAATGAAAATATACATCCTCCTTCCCATTCTTGTCATGTCCGTACAGCGATATATAGCCATGCCTATTACTCTGCACCCCGATGCAAAGAACCTTAAGGCTGATGTGCTTGAGTAATAATGTCAGAACAACAAATTGATAAAAGTATGTAAATCATGCGGCAAAGAATTTCAAAACCTAACCGAGGGTGTATTGTATTCAAGCTCTGCCATAGGTGTTTTGGAGTTTTGCTCAGATGAGTGTTCCAAGAATTACCTTAATTCAGTTGTAAAATGATAAATTGGGGAAAAACATTCTATAATGTTACTATACGTGACACACTCAAATAGCACGTGCCGTTTTCAACTACGCCTAGCAGCACCATTATTCAAATATTCCACGCTTTTCGATTGATATCATAGAAGAGAGTTGTTGGTTATTAGGATCCTGAAATCTCCTTGAACGATGGCGAGGCTCTAACAAATTTAGCAATCTTGTGCCTAAGAAAAACCTCATGTTCTTTTCCACAGTCGTTACATCGAAGTCGGAGATTGCCAGAGATACTCCTATATTTTGGTTTTATAACTTCATCCTCCTCGATGCATTCCATCACATTTCCGCAATCACATGAGATCAAGTGTTTTGGCATTGAATACACTTATGCAGAAGAAGCATAAAAGCATGAAAACAGAAGGTTTCCATGCTTCTAGTTTTTTGTAGAATGATAAACAAAATAAACCGCATATGTTGCATCTCCAGCTACTCGTTACATTGTTGCAGCTTAACAAGTTTCATGTTTGCCTTTACATAAGTCTCTGACATTTGGCTTGTTGCCTACAATATTTCGAGGGGAATAGACTATTGCTGCCTTTAGACGGCATTTTAGAATTTAGAATTGATGGCTGTTGTTGTATTTGCTCAACTCCTTTATAACAATAATCGGAATACTGTAAGCCAATTGGTTAAGTGCTATGGTAGTGTACATATGTCATGACGCAAATAACATACAACAACGCTAATGCTGAAGAAAGGACAAAACAATTACACAATGCAAGAGTCGAAGAATCAAAGATTCAAGAGTGGTCAAGAACTCAATTTGAAAACCTTCCACAACCGGTTCAGGAAAAGCTAAACGCGTCGGCATAGAGCCGGCTACTTTTGCCTTTATAACTTCTACAAAGTCGCGCGATATATATATTATATCTGCGTTGTATGTAAGGCTGTATTCATTTCAATTGCGGTTGTGTTACTCTTTTTGATTAATTACTCCAAACATCTTTTGTAGCCTCTGGTAGCTGCTATTATGACATTGACAAGTACACATTTTGGTGTTGTCTGAATCATGTATTGGGGTCTTGACCATACCATCGCAGGAATATTTTGCTAGTTTCAATTGATCTTCGCTGGAAAACATTGTTCCTCATATCATACACCATTCTCAATCGTTGCAGCGACGTGACATTATTGCTAAGCTATTCCCCACCCCCTGAAGCCAACAGATCTTTTAATTTGCAATACCTTCATCAGAGCATCCTTTTAACAAAAATGACCTTGATAAGGGCCGAAGTGAGGATCCAATAATAACCGCAATTCAAAAATTTCTTGAATCAAACAAAGATAAGGCATTCACAGAAGAGGAGATCATTGGACATCTTTACCCTGACCACATCGCATGGCCTGGCGACACTCTTGCTTTCAGTGGTGCGATGCTCATCTTGGTATATGCTGGAAAGATCGAATAAAGATATATCAATACCGGCTCTGGGACAAAGCCTCACTTTAGGGCAAAATCATGATATGCAATTCCTTGATTGCTGTCACATTTTGGTCTGACCACTGCATTAATCTAGTTAGCTGCAGAACCACAAGGAAGATTAGCCAACTTCTGTAACATCATGATATGTAATTAAGATTTTTTCTTGATTAAATCGTCTTTCGAGCTCGCGCTTATAATTAGGAAGATCCTGTTCAAGCGTAGAAGGTTGTCTGCTGGTTATTACATAAAAGCTTAGAATCTTTTCTGTCTTCTTAACACCCTCTTTGTTGATATAGCGTCCTTCGCTTGTCTCGAGAGCAGTCGAACCACCATACCTATCTGAGATTTCTAACATTGCCTTTCTAAGCTCTCCTTCAGATATTTCATTACCATCCTCGTCTATTTTAGACAAGATAAAGTCCATCCTTACCTTCTTAGGAAGGGGCAAAAGTCAGTTCTCCGATGCGTAAAACCATATGTGTAGTCATCCTTTAATCTATTTGCTTGGCTATTGTCAAGCTACTTCTTTTGACTGTTTTCTTGAATGCACTTTTAGCTTATGGATCCACATTTCTTTGAAACTGCTAAAGCCCTGATTGCATATCGGGCAAGTTCTTGCCTGCTTATCGTTTTTAAGCCCTTTGAAAAAATCTATTAGCGACCATATGTAAAAACCACCAATCATGCTCATACTCTGCCACTCTTACTAATTACTGCACTATAACGAATATAGAGGCTTATGCCTCCAGGTAGCTTTCCGTTTAACTCTTTCTCTCGGCTTGTGCAAACCTTAGAACAGTTACAAATACCCCGTCTGGCTCTTTCTTGCCTCTTTCTGTGAAGGTCCTGGCGCGCTCTTCCATTGTGCCTTCTGTGAGCCCAATGAAATCAAAAATTTAGCTTGAGGTGTCCATAACTAAAACTTCGAAAAAAAGGTCCATAAAAATACTGGTTTCAGAAATGCGAGAAGAAAACCTTGGGAAGGTCAATCCAATGTTCTATTGAAATACATTCATTTTTAATCGAGGACAGTAGAGCATATAGCAAAATACGATTAATCTCCTCAATCAGCACATCTGGCGGTCCGGACATGGCAGTAGATCTCACACAACTGTTCCAACTTATCCGGACTGCCATTATTACTGTTCCCAAAGAAGTTGAATAGCTGGTCTATTAGAAAAGTCTGGCTGCTCTTCTGGAATCCAATGTCCTGAAAGCGCTTGTCTTTGGGAGGATCATCCTATACTGATTATCTCTTTAACACGTCCCACTGCTCCATTACTAAGCTGCACCTTTATCCCATGTGGGTGCTCAGACGAATTAGTCAGGATTCTGGCGACAATACCGTCTGTTGTAATCCCTTCTTTTTGATTCTTCTTTTCAACTATTCTTACATGCATTCCAGCGTTAATGTCTCTTCTTTTATAGGGATCCGGCACAGTTCTCTCATGATTAAAGATGTTAAAATATTTTTATTATTCCGCGTTAGTTAAACTGTCGTTTGATGATGATCCTGCTTCAAGCACAATACCGTCAACCCTAATTATCTCCCATCTTCCCGCAAACTGCTCGTATTCCTTCCTTTCAAACCAATAACTTATCTGGCCTCTTTCATTCATACCTGTATGGATCTTGTTAGTTATTTCAGCCGGCTTAGCAATGAATACCTCTGGTTGATTCGCATAGACACCCGTGCAGATAATTAGATAATCATTCATCCGCAGGCTATCCAGACCCAAGCCAAGTGGCACTGGAACTTTATTGGTCAATGTCTTGACCTGAATGGTGTGCCTTCTGCTTACGTCTCGGTTGTAGATTATTACATCAACACCTTTTGAATTTCTTGAAGTTGGCATTACATTCC
>DATADQ010000151.1:0-8221 GCA_036258455.1 Nitrososphaeraceae archaeon
TTGGACCAAAATACCTATATGCTTTTGACCCTTAAAGGGTTTTTTGGGGTAATTTTTCCTTTCACTAGTAAAATAAAAATTCCTTATTCAACAATCGATCAAGTTTTAACAACAGAAGTTAAAATTGATAAAACTAAAACAATTAAGTTTGTCGGTATATCCACAGCAAATAGAAATATCGGAATATTTTATGTTGTAGGCAAAGGGAAGGTATTATATGCATTTTATCGCAAAAATAGATGTATTACTCTAAAGTTAAATGATGAATTCAAATATAAAGAAGTAATTGTAGAAGTTGAAAATAAACAAATAATTGCTGATGAAATTATTAGACGTATTAAAGAAACTAAACAACAATGGTATAAATAAATTAATATGATAGTACAACTCCTTGGTAAACGAAAATTGTCTTTAAAATAAGGTTTATATTTTTATGTTCTATTAATATATAATAATATTTTAAGCTACCAGACCCATAGTGCATTCGAATAATTTGAATATGATAAAGGTAAAAAAAATAAATTAATAAAAAGTGATACTTGTAAGTATTCTACATACAATTTTCGAAACTAAAAATTTTCTATTTTAATTATATCTAATAGTTTCTAATGTGATTATTGGATTACAATTCATTTGAACTTTTAATCCATTGTTATATATTCACATTTTTTCTTTTTCTACTAATGAATTATTACCAACATTTTTCCATATTGTTGATCGCTTTTGTAGCATCAATATTTGTTTTTGGAAATATAGACCAGGTATTTGATTCAGTTTTTGCACAATCTCAAGGGGATAATGGAGATTCGATTTATCCATACCCTGTACTTCATAAAATTGAGATATCTGTGCATAAAATTGAAAAATCGAATGGAGGTGGAGATCTTTATGGGTATCAATTAGATCGACATCTTCTTTTTAACTCAAATACTGGTGAATTTTTAAATAATATTACAAAAAAATACTCTTCTGGACCTACTATTCCCGGACCTTCCATACTTATAGAAGAAGGGGATTCGGTTGAAATAACTTTGACAAATCCTAAGGAAACAGGAGCACCAGGTATGGTTTCCATTCATGTGCATGGTATTCATTATTCAATAGCAAGCGATGGAACCCTAGGTATCTTAAATGGTTTGCGTGATGAAGGTGTCAAACCTGGACAATCAATAAAATACCACTGGACAGCTGGGCCAGGCACAGCAGGGACATGGCCATATCACGATCATACTTTAGGACTAGATTTAGGCCACAGTAATTCACCAGGAACAAATATGAATGGAGCAGAAACAATAGGATTATTTGGGACCTTAGTGATTGATAGTGCTTCAGGCAAAACAGTAGGTTTAATCGATGAGAAACCAACAAAAATAGATATTGCAGATATATCAAAGGAAGTTCTGTGTTATGTTACGGATGATGCTTTTTGGTGTGACCAAATAGATTACAGAAATAATGCGATGCGAACTGCCTTATGGGAAAACCCTACTATTGGTCTGAAAGATGGAGACTTAATCAGATTTCATTTATACGGGATGGGAACAGATTTTCATATTTTTGAACTTACAGGATACCAATGGTTAGAACCTGGCACTACTAACATAATATCGAAGAAGAAATTTGGTCCTTTAGAAAATCATGTTTTCACCATTCAAGGTAAAGATGGAATCGCTGAATATCGTGACATTTTAAATTCTTTATCTGGCATGAAAGGTGAGTTCAGAGTCGATAGTGTGGGAGAGAGTATTCCTGGAAAATCACCAATAAATTAATGGAGATCATGAAAATGAACAATTTATTAAAAAATATTATAATGTGTATTTTTGCTGTAATTTTATTAACTTCCACTTTAATTTTGGGAGTACAAAACGGCATTAATATAGTTAAGAATGAAAATAGCGGAGGAGAAAAACATAGTATTCTGCCAAATTCTATAGCTGAAAATGATAATGTGAAATTAACAAGTGTCCATCCTATTATCCAAACAGCAGAAGCGACTACGGAAATTGATAATAAGGAAATCGATCATGAAATAAAATCTGAAGGATATGCAAAAAAAATTGATTATAATAAAGGGGAGTTAGATTCAAATCTTGAGTCAGGTTCTGAAAATGACACAGATACTCAATTTAACAAGGTAAATGAGGTGACGATAAAAGCAGAAAAATTACAAAATGGTCAATATGCATATAGAATGTTGAAACATATATTATATGACGGTGAATCAGCGGAAGATCTAACGGAGAGATATTCAAAGATTCCAACTATTCCTGGCCCATCAATAGAAATGACACAAAATGATGTATTAATTCTTCATTCGATAGATGAAACGGGGCTTAAAAAAACTCAAGAAATAAGGGCGGAAAAACCTGGTACTTTTGAGTATTATGGAGAACACTATAGAACACTAGGCTTATTCGGTGCATTAATAATAAACCCCATTGAAAAAGTCCCCGCTCAAATAAATGGTGAAGTAGTGAACGTTAACACAGAAGAATTAGAAAAACAATATGTATTGTTTATGGTCGGATCTACATTTTGGGGACAAGAAATAGATTCAAACCATAACCAAAAACCATTATGGACTAACCCTACTCTAGGAGCTGACCTGAATCAATTAGTAAGATTTCATATCCTTGGTGCAGCACATCAACATACTTTTCATCTTCATGCGCACAGATGGCTTGATCCTGGCACAACTAACATCATTGATACCAAATTAATTGATCCACAATCAAGTCATTGGTTCATAGTTGAAGCAGGGGATAAGGTAGGCATAGGAACTTGGCAATATCATTGTCATGTATTTGCTCATATGGAAGCAGGAATGATGGGAGAGTTTAAAGTAGGACCGGCCGGTAGTGATACTCAAAGTATTCCAGGTGTTTCACCATTTGTTGACTCTGGATCATCATTTACTGAAAGTCAAAGTAATGCAGATACCTCTAAGTCAGAAAACTCATTCAGTTCTCAAGGAAATTTCATAACCTTTGATATAACTGATGACCCAGGACAGTGGTTTAGAAATGTCGGTGGAGAATTACTTCCCGGTATAACCAAATCGTTAGGAATAGTGGAAACCAAAGGAACAGCTCATTTTATTATGTCAAGTACAAACACTGTACATACCATATCAAGCCTTCTCTGGCCAACTGGTGCTCCAAATATGCCTTTTGATCAACTAACATCGTATCGTGGAGGTGGGATAGTTGAGCTGGAAAAACCTGGATTATATATGTTCACTTGTAAGATCCATCCATATATGCTGGGAGGAATGATTGTAGATGATCCTGAAACAAAAGAGCTAGATCTAGGTAATAAATTAACCTTGAATACTAGAACAGAGCTTGACCCAAATGAGGAAAATGGGTTCGCCACTGCATCAGCGCTCTTAAGAACATTTTTAATAGCAAATAATCCTAATAATTGGCAAGACTATAGTGGTGATAATCCAACTTGGAACTTAGAAATTCCAAACATTGATATCAAATTTGGAGACAAGAAGACAAATCTTAAAACATTCCTTTTAAGTCCGATTGGAGGCAATGATACCCTTCCACTCAGTGCAATTCAACACCCTTCCAAGCCTGGGATTGGTGAAGTTTGGATAGATACACAATTTGAAAAAACTGCTAACAAATCAAAACCCGGTTCCGCTACCGAAGTCAACGTAGAGAATTGGCAAGTTGAAAGAAAAGTTGCTTTACCACACATCAACCTAAATAATCCTCACAATATGTGGAGTGATTCCCAACAGGATATAATTTATCAAACACAGTGGTCTGACAATAGACTTACTGCTTTTGATAGACATTCTGGAAAATTACTTGATGACATAAAAGTAGGTGATGCACCTTCACATGTAATTACAAATCCAATAAACGATTTGATCTATGTTTCTCTAAGTGGAGACAAAGGGGTAGCTGAATTGAAATTCAACAAAGACAATAATAAATTCGAATTATTGAGAATAATACCTATGCAGGAATCTGGACAAAACCCAACATCACCTCATGGTCTATGGATTACCCCAGATGGAAGAAAAATGATTACTCCCAACCATTTTACAGATGATACATCTATAACTGATTTCTCAAGCAATTTAAGAGAGGGAAAAATTCAAAATCGAACAGAAACTGGGCATATGCCTATTGCTACAGGAATGATGCCTAATGGAAAGACTGCCTATGTATCGGATTTCCTCTCAAGTACAATAGATGTTATAGATATGAATAAAGGAAGTGTCATAAAAACAATAGATTTACCCGATAAAGGAAGTGCTTTACCTATTCAGACTCCTGTAAGTCCTGATGGACAATATGTTGTGACTGCTAACACATTAACAGCAACCATTGCTATTATTGATACTGATACAAATAACATTGTAAAAACTCTACCATGCGATCCTGGCTGTCATGGAGTAAATTTTGGAGCTAAAGAAGGAGGAGGTTATTATGCATATGTAACAAGTAAATTCTCTAATAGGTTGATTGTTGTTGATGGAGACCCTAATAATGATGGGAATCCTGAGGATGCTAAAATTGCTGGAAATGTATTGTTAATAGGAAAATACGCTAGTAATGGCAGTCCATTGTTTAATACCGATGATGAAATACTAAAGTACAATGGTATGGGAGGACAAGGTGTTTATCCAATACCCAATGTTAATCCTGGTTGGGTAGAAAAGTTAGGGTTAAGTTGGAATCTAACATCGGAGCAAAGAGATCCACTCACTTCATTTAATCAATTAAATAATCAACCGATTCAAGCAAACAATAATGATAATTCAACTAAAAATGAAGATTCTAACGATGAATCAATGCAATCTCAACAAGAACCGACAACATCACAACTTATAGAAGAAAAACTCTCTGAATTACAGCAACAATCAGTTACTCAAGCGATGGCTCCCAACATGGTTACAGAACAAGCAAAGAATCCTTCATTTGAAAAATTGCAAAAATTGAAAAATATTCTTTCTTTGTTACCTGTTCCTACCCCATAATTTTTTTGAGTAAAATTCTTTTTTCAATTTCGCATTCGAATTTAAGAATTATTATTTAATAATAGGAATGATCGACAACAAAATACTTTTAATGATTACATATTATTTAATCAATAAAAAATCTTTTTTTATTCTGCTATTCATTTATTTTAGAAATTTTGCTCTTGATTCTATCTATTATTATTTATTTCTAGTATAAGATTGCATATTTCTTTAAATCAAATAGCATAATAATTTTTTGAGCTCTTTAGATATGTTTACAGACAATATGATTTATGATAAAAAAGGATTACTCAAGTATTGATCAAGCCTCAATTTTTTGTTTGATTGCTTTAGGAGTTATTTTTTGAAAATATTTGAATTCTAGAATTCCCTGTATCACATACAAAAATCCTTCCTTTAGGATCTATTGCGATATCTTCAGGGCGTTTAAATTGCCCGTCGCCCGTTCCTTTAGAGCCAAATTTAGAAATGAATTTTCCAGTTTGATCAAAAATCTGAACATTCGTTGCTATTTTATCGACTACAAATACTAAATGAGTTTTTTCATCAATATCAATTCCTGGAAAGGTGAGTGAAAATTTTCCTGATCCATTTCCATATGAACCCCACTGAGTCACTAAATTAAAATCTTTGTCTAAAACTTGAACTCTCGAATTTCTCATGTCAGTTATATACATATTATTATCAGCATCAAAAACTATGCCATGTGGTCTATAAAACTGGCCAGCTTCTGAGCCTCTTGTTCCAAGAATCTTTATGAATTTCCCATTTTCGTCGAATTTTATTATTTGATGACTATTTTTATCGGTTAAATAAACATATCCGAAACTGTCGATTGAAACCTGATGGGGCGTTCGTTCGGCTCCTTTTCCTCCAGTATCTTCAAAACCCCATTTTAATAAAAATTTTCCATCCGAAGTAAATTTCTGAACACGATGGTTTTTTAACTCCAAGGTATACACATATTCACCTGACGGATCAACTGCGATATCATGCAATTTGATGAATTGTCCATCTTCCGAACCTTCCTCTCCCCATTTTAATAAAAATTTTCCATTAGAGTCATATTTTTGAATCCTATTATTTCCGGTATCGGTTACATATACATTTCCCTCTTTATCTATGTCAAGGCTGTGAGGAGCAATGAGTTGTCCATTTTCACTTCCTTTGCCTCCAAACATAGTTAAAAATTGATAATCATTAAAGGAATTTACACCTACTGCATCCTTAAAAAGGCAAGTTGCACTAACAAAGAAAATCAAAGACAGAAAAATTGAGGTGGTAGCCATATCCATATTTGAATGAATGAATTCATCTTTATAAAAGATTATTATAAATTTATATTTTTTTATCTCAATTCTTATAAAGTGAGATATAGAAACTTTTTAAAATAGCAATAGGACTTGATAAAAATGAATGATAATTTTCTTATTATCGCCTTTTCTAAAATTCTTATATATCGTACAAAGGTAGAGTTATTGATACGATGAAAGAAATTCTTAATGACTTTATTATTTTGACATTCTTTCTCTTTCTCGCTTCCTTTTGTGTATTAAACATTTATAGTATTTCTGGAGAAGAGGATGATTTTTTTGGAATCTTTCCTGAAGACTATTATGATCCAGGTGATTATGGACCAGAGTCATCATCTCCAGAACAATTGAATGATGATGAAACAACTCCGATAGAAAGTCCAACTCATGATAATTTTGGTAAATCAACAAATATTCCTTCGGAAAAGGAAAATAATAATATCAATTTTATTGCTGCTGGGGATTGGAATTGTAATGAAGAAACGAAGAAAACAATAAAAAGGATTACACAGTTACAACCTGAACTTGTACTTGGGCTTGGTGATTATACTTTGGAAAATATTTCTCCTCAATGCTGGTTTGACATCTCAAAACCCCTTGATGATATAATCAGAATTGCTATAGGTAATCATGATCTAGATTACCAGAGCTCTTATTATCAATTATTAGATCATTATAATTTGTACAAACCTTACTATTCATTTAATTTTCAAAATATTCACTTTGTAACTATTTCTACAGACCATCCATTTGAAAAGGGAAGTATTCAATATGATTTTTTACAATATGATTTAGAAAAATCCTTACATGATAGTTCAATATTATGGAGAATTGTATTCCTACACAAACCACTATATACAGCCTCAGATTTTGATGAAAAAGCGTCTGAAGAATTGAAAACAACATTCCATAAATTATTTGAAGAATACCATGTTGACCTTGTATTATCCGGTCATACACAATACTATCAAAGATCTCTTCCGCTTTCATATAACAATGATAATCCCTCCTATCCTGTTGTAATGGATAAAATCAATTCCGATTATAGAGATAACCAAGGAATAATTTTCTTGACTGCTGGTACTGCTGGGGATGAATTGCATAAGATTGATTATATTCTTCCTTATTATGTTATTCAAGAGAGATATTTTGGTTTCCTAAATTTTGACCTACGAAATGATGGACAAACTTTAGTAGGTACATTTTATGATACAGAAAATCTTGGGATAGTGGATAAATTTGAGGTTTCTAAGGGGAGGACTGGAGAAAAAATATATTCTGACGAAAATTCTCAGAAGGAGTATAATAATAAATATTTTTCTTATCCTGAAGAAAAATCATGGATTTTTAATAATCGTATTCATTTAACCGGCAATCAGGCAGAATACGATAAACTTCCAGTTGACTCTTAAGAAGAAATTACAGAGTATCTTTTTATATTTATATCGAGAATCTTTTATGATTTGAGCACATCTCCTTTAGTAAAGAATATTCAGATTAGGGTTGAAAGGACCTTAAAACAAGGACCTCCTATTGATCTTTCTACAATAAAATGTAAGCAATATTTAATGAGACACATTAACAATAAAACTAGACTTGTAGTTCTTTGTGTAGATTTGGTAGGATCGACAAAACTAACTTTGTCACTTACACCACAGGAATTAATTTCAATAATTAATATTTTCTCAACCGAGATGAGTATGATAATTTCAGGCTACGGAGGCTATGTTTTAAAATATGTAGGAGATGCAGTTATAGGAATATTTCCAGCTGATTTTGATTCACAGAAAGCGTGTATAAATTCTATCATGTGTGCAAAAACTATGATAAATATTATTACCCAGGTTATTAATCCTGTCTTTAATAATAAGTTACCTCTGATAGAGATTAAGATAGGTAT
>DATADQ010000152.1:0-9899 GCA_036258455.1 Nitrososphaeraceae archaeon
TTGAACAAACTTCATTGGAAGATCCGCAAAATAATGATCTGAGAAATAATTCTTATTTTTTGAAAGAAAATTAATAGATGGGATTTGAGTCATAATAGTATTTCCAAAGGTTGTTAAAGAGTAGGACCCTTTGGAATCTCTAGTTACTATCCCTGCGTCCATAAGTCTATTAAAATTTCTGTGAGCCTCTTGCATAGTTATCCCAAGGTGTTTTGCTATTAAAGTCAAATTCATACTAGCATTTTTTAACGCATTAATTATCTGGAGCCTTTGGGAGTTAGATAACTCTATGAACGTCCTTTCAGATTCTTCAAAAATATAACCAGTATTTTCCATACCTAATACAATTGTATTCATGTTTATAAGTTAATTTTCGATTTGGTGATTGGTACGAAAATAATCAATGATGCTTTTATTTATAATACGCATTGTAGCATTTAAGATGTCTACATGTGGAATTATTCTAAAGCTGGTGTTGACATAAAGAAAATTCGTAAAATACAGAGTAAAATTGGTAAACTTGTATCAAAGACTCATTTTGGTTTTGAAAATAAGAATTGGAAGGTTTTGTCCGGATTTGGACATTACGCAGGATTGATTGAAATTGAATCCAAAGTTATTGCTCTACACACCGATGGAATTGGGACCAAAATAATTGTTGCACAATTGA
The DNA here is from genome assembly GCA_036258455.1 of Nitrososphaeraceae archaeon. Classification (GTDB taxonomy): domain Archaea; phylum Thermoproteota; class Nitrososphaeria; order Nitrososphaerales; family Nitrososphaeraceae; genus TA-21. Next base: position 671 of record DATADQ010000152.1, read on the forward strand.
TGAATAAATTTGATACTTTGGGTATAGATTGTGTTGCCATGAATGTAAATGATATTATATGCACCGGTGCTATGCCAGTCGGTTTCTTGGATTATATTGCAATGAAGAAACCTGATCATTACCTTGTAACAGAACTATTAAAAGGATTAACAATAGGTGCAAAGAATTCCAATATGGCAATAGTTGGAGGGGAGACTGCAATACTTCCAGATCTTCTTAATCAAACAGAAGAATATTCGTTTGATCTTGTTGGAACTGTTTTCGGAGTAGCTGATAAAAAGAATTTAGTTATGGGGGATAAAATAACTGAAGGCGACATAATAATAGGATTGGAAAGTAATGGATTGCATTCCAATGGGTATTCACTTGCACGCAAGGTCTTGTTCCCAAAGTACAAATTAAAAAATTCTCACCCATTTCTTGAATGCTCTATAGGTGAAGAGCTATTAAAGCCCACAAGGATATACGTAAAGCCAATACTCGATATACTCAAAGCAGAACGAGTTTCGATTCATGGATTAGCACATATAACAGGAGGTTCATTCAGCAAACTATCAAGACTAAATAACAAAGTCAATTTTAATCTGGATGAGCCATCTCAACAAGGCGGTATTTTTAAACTCATCCAGCAAGTGGGCAAAATATCGCTTAGAGAAATGTATTCTACATTTAATATGGGCATTGGATTTTGTATTGTTGTTCCAAAGTCAAAAGTGGATAAACTAATGCAGGTATTAGATAAACACAAACTAAAATGTCATGAAATAGGGCATGTCACTAGAGGAACAGGTACTGTATCCATAACAATATTGGAAAGAAAACATATACTCACGGGTTGATCAACTACAATAACTTTTCACAATTTGATATTTTATTTGGACTACTATTTTCATCAATATTTCTATGATGCAACTCCTGAACCGATTAGGCGCCATCGGTCAGCAATCCTTCTACTTATTGCAACTCTGTTCTGACTAACCATACAAACTGGTTTCTTCAATTTAATTTCTACAGTATGATCCTTTATGTGAGTAACGGTACCTAGTGTTGCAGCAGTTCCAATATTCAATCTCAAGGACTCTTTTATTTTAATTGGATCAACTTTTACGAGTTCTTGTGTTCCAACTGCTGTTTCAAATAGATTAAGCTTTATTGTAACATCATAAATGTCTGCAGGAAGTGAGCTTGGGAGGCCTACTAATGAGCCTATTAATGAATCACTCTTTACCAAATATGGATCTAAAGTTGTTCCAAGTGCAACCAAGCCACCAGGTTTTACAACTTCGACAATTCCTGCGCCAGTACCCAATGATGAGATCTTTGACATTATAGGTTGGTATTTTCCCTTCTTCTCATCATAGAGTCCTGGTCGTATTTCAATTTCATCGCCAGTCTTAAAGTCTCCCTGGATTAATGAGCCTCCGATTACTCCACCTTTTACTTCACTTATGGGAACACCTGGCTTGTTAATGTCAAATGATCTTAACACGTGCATTAAAGGTTCAGAATTTTTAGCTCTCTCAGGCGTTTTGATATTAGATTCGATTGCTTCTATTAACGCATCAATATTCAGTTTGTGTTGAGCAGAAACTGGAATAATTGGTGCATTGTCTGCTACGCTTCCTTTGACAAAATTCTTTATTTGTTTATAATTTTCTATTGTTTCTTCATATGATACCAAATCAACTTTATTTTGAACCAAGACAATTTGCTTTATTCCAAGTGTTTGTAAAGCCAGTAAATGCTCTCTAGTTTGTGGTTGGGGCACTTTTTCATTTGCAGCTGTCACTAATATTGCTCCATCCATCAAAGCAGCTCCTGAGAGCATATTTGCCATTAGACTTTCATGACCTGGGGAATCTACAAAGCTAACTACTCGTTGGAATTCAGATTCTTGTCCACAGTTTTTGCACTCTGGCTGAGTCGAATAGCATGTTGGTGGAGGACAGTTCTTACACTTGTAAAAAGCGGCATCAGCATAACCCACCTTTATGGTAATGCCTCTTCTTAATTCCTCACTATGACCGCTAGTCCAGACCCCAGTTATAGCTTCTACTAGTGTAGTTTTTCCGTGGTCGACATGACCAGATGTTCCTATATTAACACAAGGTTGATAACCATATTGTTTAACGTACCAGTCAGGTAGAGTGTCCTTCCAATGCAACAAGTATAGTGAAATTTGACACAGATATTAATTTAATTATAACTGTATTTCTTTAAAAAAACACTAGTTTCGAAGAATTAAAAGATATACTATTCTTTAGCTTTTTTGGAGTCCGTTGTCTCAGCTTTTTTGGAGTCCGTTGTCTCAGCAGTAAGAGGTAAGTTTCCTTCCAAGAGTAAACAATTTATCTGATAAATCTCTTCGGTAATCATATTCCCTCTAACCAGTTTTCTCTTTCTAATCCCCTCACGGTCATCTCTCATACATTCACCTTTCGATAATAGTACATATTTTTTTACCCCGCCATGAACATCCCTTCGAATAGGAGTTCCAGATTTATCACTGCCCCCTCTTAATTGGATTTTGCCAGAAGAAATACCAACCACTGAAGCATCGACACTTTCTCCTACTCTTAGACCAACTAGGGGTTGAGCTTCCTTGTCTTTAAGTTCCTTGCTAATACTTTTACCGTTTTTATCAGAAACTATTATTTTAAACTGTGGCAATATTAAATCAACCAGGATAATAGCATTAATTAATCTTTGCGACTTGTGTTGTCTTAAATACTTTAATAAATGTTGATATGAAAAATATGTCAGGTGGAAAGTAAGATAAAAAACGACAAAAATGATAGAAAGTGTCTACGATGCGGGTTCACTATGTTTAGTATTCAAAGCTGTCATCTTAGGTGTGAGAACTGCGGATCGGAATTAACCTGTTCTGATAAAGGATCGTATTGGTAAAATCAAAATGAAAAACGTGGCACACGAAATTGAACGAGGTTGATTTAGTCTAATTTGTTTTTAATTCAACCTAATCTCATTCATTCCCCTTAAATTGGTAATTATCAGCCATATTCTCAGCCTTAGATTTCATTATGTCGATATAATTTTCATAATTATCTAAATAACCACAGTTTTTGCACTGGACTGTCGTCATATCATCATTGACCTGTGCTTTGTTATCGCACTTTGGGCACTTTGCATCAAGCAATCCAACTATAAATCATGGTTTCTTATTTTTATATTTTAGGTGTTTAGTCCTAAATGCTGGTTTGGCCTAAAAAAGGAGTTGCCTTGACAATTATGATCTCTGAATTAGGATTATTCTTATTGAGCTTTTCAAAATCAGTCTTGGAGCACAAAACTATTATGAGCTTTTTTTCACTTGAATAAAAGTCAAACATAGAGTCGTGTCTTTCCACGTCTCCTACATAGTCCTTCAATCTTGCTTCCAATCTAGATAATATTTCCAACCTGTCTCCTCTCATTTCATTAGGATCAAATGTCCATGAAATTATGACTTTTGTTTTACTTGCTTTCAATTCAAATTTCTTTAGAATAATTTTAATTTGTTCTGTCACGTGTTTTATATAATTCTCTACAGTGGCAATATTGCCCTTTACCAATAGGGTCAGCGGAGAAATTCCAGATAATGAAGACAAAATTGTGTTCAAGTCAAATAAGCCACCTACAAGATCGTCAAGATACATCTCATCAAAGGATTCACTTTCCATTATTTGAGATTGAAATGTATAGTCAGCAAATTTACAAATTTCAAAAATAGGAGACATTAAACCATAGTGTCTTAATATTCTAATGCAATAGATATACTCCGCAGACTCAATATTTGCAACCTTCATTGTATTGTTGGGGTAAAGTGCACTCAATAAGTTTGCAAAGTTGGAATTCAATTCAGATCTTGTTCCAATAATGGCATCAAATGGAGTTGAGCATACGGAGCTGATTGGCATGTAGTAATAGAAAATGTTTTTTCCAACACTGAGACCAGTTCGATGCTCAATTAATGTTATGTTTTCATTATTTACTCCAAAACCTGCAGGAACTGAGTAAATTATGGAACTATTCTTGTTTACATGTTTTATCACATCTTGAAATTTAGATCCAATGTGGTTCTTCGCATCAGGCCATGCTTTTCTTATTCTTGGAGTAAAAAAAATAAAAGACGCATTATTGATGGCAACATCAAAAGGTTCAAAATCTAAGAGTGTCTCGTCCTGAATAAACGAGGTCACACTAGAATATGTCTTAGCAATATCTGGTTTAAGTGTAATAGCCATTCCTGATGAGTCATCAATAATTGAAACTGGGATGCCTTTAGTAGAAATATTAGAAGCTATTTTGTATCCCTCAGTACTTAGTCCATAAACTGCTACCTTCAATGATTCAGCACTCAATGGTAATACCAACTCCGAATAGCATATTTTTGTTCCTGAACCAAAAATAAGATTGGTTGAAGAAAAGTTTTTTCCATCAGGTTAGTAATACATGTTGCTTGAGAATCTGGTTTGATGTTTTAACTCCAAAACAAGTTATGTTCTTCAGACACGCAGTGGATGCTCTAAAAGAATTAGATCATGAGCTCCTTTGTACAGGAAGGAACTACAGTGAATGTGTAAAATTAGCGAAACTAAAGAAATTTGAACTAAAAATAGTTGGAAAATATGGCGGTTCATCAAAATATGACAAACTGAGAGCAAATTCCAGTAGAATTTTTTATTTGGCAAAAGAGATAGACGAATTTCAACCTGATCTGTGTATTAGTTTTTCTTCACCGGAGGCAGCAAGAGTTACATTTGGTTTAGGAATTCCGCACATTACGTTCAGTGATTCCCCTCATGCTTATGCTGTTCAAAGGCTAACAATTCCATTTGTCAATTATCTTTTCTGTCCTTGGATTATTCCTTATTCTGCATGGAAAAATTTAGGCATGCCGAAGAATCAAATAATTCGTTATCATGCACTTGATCCGGTTGCGTGGATAAGAAAAGAAACAAAAAACATAGATAATGGCAAACTAAAGAAAAAATATCAACTTTCAAAGAATAATACACTTGTAATCAGACCTGAAGAAAGTAAAGCATCATACTTGTTAGATAAAGATAGCAATGTGAATAATATTATGGAGTCGATAGTTGACAACTTTCATAATACAACAAATATCTTGGTCTTATGCAGGTATCAGGATCAAGTAAGACAGTTCAATGAAAAATATGGTAATAAGATAAAAGTTTTGGAGAGTGTAGTTGACGGATTGGAGCTAATATCTGTTGCCGATATCTTTGTTGGCGGGGGCGGCACTATGACTGCTGAATCTGCATTGCTAGGAAAACCAACTATTTCAATTTCTCCAATCAAATTCTATGTTGATGATTATCTAGTCAAACGGGGTCTTATACATAAGGTTGCGACTCCCACTCAAATGGTGAAATTTTTACGTCATATGCAATATGATAATACATATAAATCGAAACAAAAAAATCGTGCCCTTCGAATATTGAACCAAATGGAGGATCCAGCAAATAAGTTGATGAAATTTGTTGATAAGTTCGTAGCTTTATAAATCAGATATTCTATAAAAAAATGTCCGGCAGCCCGGTAGAGAATTTAGAATTCGCTGATTGTAGTGGCCAAGCATAGAGGCCTTTGGAGCCTTTGACCCCAGTTCGAATCTGGGCCGGGCTAATTCCAGTCAGTAAAAATTCTCTAATACCAACAAATCGCAACATAACGCAAGGGTGGATACAAACTATATATTTTTTGCAGCATCGATATTCAGAATTAATTACTGAAAAAAGATTGGACAACTCGATTAGAATACTTGCTTTACTCATTTTTCATTCATGTTCTTATACGATATAACTATGTCAAAAATTATACAATAAATCCTTCAAGAATTGTACGATTTAATCAACAAACTTTCCCTTAAAAGTACAAAATTACTATTCAAGGATTATATTCTTTTGTAGTATCAATAAGTTCGTTGATATTTGAAAAAAGTTGTAAAAATCTTAACCCTTTTTCAGTAATCTTGTACAAATGGTCTTGCTCTTCAAGCTTTATTAAATCATTTTCAAGCATTATGGAAAGATATTTTTTGAGCTGATAATGAGAGAGAAAGGACTTGTACATTATTGTAGTTATTCCAACCCCTTTCGGGTTATTTACCGATTGTAAAATTGAGGCAAAAATATCTGTTCTACTTCTGTATTTCATTTTTAATGCTTTGATAAATACACGATCAATTTTAATATGTCTTGTGGATGTCTGCACTTGCATTTGTTGCCTACAACTTGCACATGACGAATGTAAAAAGTAATAAGCAAATGAAATTATCTAATTTTCAGAATTGGAAGACACTCCACTCAGATACAAGATAACACAACTTTCAGATAATGGTATTAACATAACGCTGTCTTTAATTGAAGATATCGAACTTGAATCCGTGTCACAACAACAATTAATGTTAGAAGCTGTTGACAGGTCTATATCTGATGAAGAAGTTAAAAAGCAGATAAAACCCATTCTTGAAGCCATTCTGCGATCCCAACCTCAAACTGTTATCAAAACATATCCAAAGACAGTAATACAGATTATTATGCCCAGAAAAAAATATGAAAAAATAGGTAGCCCGATCGTGGGAAACAAGATTTTGATTGATATAAAACCTGATATCAAATAGAAGTCTGCGCGGCTGACTGGGACACCGTATTCTATTTTGGCATTATCTTGTCACAGTTTGGAAATAATCTAGTTCTAACTGAGGGATGTGATTGCATCATAAATTTCAAAAACTACACGGTGTACATTATGCCGCCGGATACTATTGGAACGGCATCAACGTTCGCAACTTCTTTTATTCTAGCTATCAAAGCATTGAACCAAAGGCTATCAATTCCCTGACTCCATATCGTTATCTTTTTGTAATCTCTCTTAACTCCATCATTAAAAAAACCGTTACAATCTTCTACCGTGATATTGTTGTACTTTTGACTCATTTCATCAATCAACCCTTCAGCCTGATTTACCAGGTATACTATTGTTAGTGTAGGAAAAGGTATAGTATTCGTAGCTGTTGAAGAAATATCTTCTGCCATCCTATTTCAAGTAATTATTTTAATAAGATCAATATCTTGTTTTCGTAATAATTATAACATTGATAGTCTTGTTCATTAGCTCAGTTTACAATTATCCTTATAATATGACCTAAACACAGATATATTTCTGGCATATAAGATCTCCTTCCATGAATGATATTGATTTCTTGAACAGTCTGTTGGCAATAAATCCAGCTTTGAGGTTTTCAGGATTGGTGGAAAAATCTGGTCACCTGTGCGCAAGTGTAATTCGACCGGGAATTAGTGAATATCTTAAAGGGAGAAATCCAGATATAAGCTATTCTCAATCCGCGTATATAATTGATTTGAGGAAGATATTTGAAAATGAGTTGGGGAGCCTTAAATCAGTTATTTACATTTATGATAAGGTGGTAATGTTTAGCGTTCCAATAAAAAACCACATAGTGGTTTTTTCAACAGATAGGAACATAAATATTGATACTGTCTTCGAACAAGTACAATCCTTCATAAATAATGCTGAAACCAAGTTAGATCTTGAGCTTGATGTGAAAAATATTAGTCAGGAAAAAAAAGAGAGCTTTAGAAATCTGTTTGATTCGGGAATATCTGAAGAAATGATTGCAGAACAGCTTGACCTAAATTTAGCGACTGTCAAGAGCCTAATAAAAATTACCACAACAAACCCAAAATAGTTTATTACCACTTTTTTACTCCGCTAGTCATCTAATCATCTAACAGATTTGATTAAGATGACTAACTACTAGATAATTGAATCCTAGCCATACGCATTCATTTCTGTATCTGTATCTTGGGTCTTTATTTTAGTTATCTCTTTTTCAATTTTTTCTGCTTCCTGTAGTAGCAATGGAACATTACATGATACCCCTGGAACAAGTCGACTTATTGTTGTAGATAATTCTGCTGCAGCTCTAAAATCAGGAATTCCTTCAATAATTTTTACCAATAATATGATTACGTCAATGCCTAGTTGGGAGCTTTGATTTAAGAGAACTGCTGGAATCCCTCCTATAGTGCCATTCTTTAGTAATGAAATTTTCGAATCTTTTAACGTATTCGTTGCTTGTGCTGTATTCCCAATACCTGCTATAGAATATTCCGTTGAGTTAACTGCGTTCGGCTGCTGAGGGTTAACTATATTGCTTGAGCTAATGATAAGATCACATTCGTTATCCTTTGCCCAATTTAACATAGTGTTTCCAATGAAGAAATAAACTGATGGGTCTATGCTTATTTCTGAGATAAAAATTGACGTCTTCAACTCTTCATTGGCATATATCCTTACTGGAAAATAAGGAATAGAATTCCTAACTACGGATAGCTGAGAAAAATAAGATGATTCTATGGTTGCTATTAATTGTGTATTAATTGAGTGTAAGATACATTCAGCGGCAATAGTGTTAGTAATCCCAGATGTGGCAAAGCCATCTATGACTGTTCCACCTTTGAGATTCAATTTCTTTAGAGTCTTGATTACAAAGGTCTGGGAATTTGACATTAATTAAATTTGAAGATACGGCTTTAAGAATCTTAATGTACAGATTGGAAGAATCATCACTCACCATTCTTAAATTATTTGTATCATATGGTACAAATAATCCTAGAATTTGAGCAAGCTTATGATTTTTTCGAAATTTTCATGGTTCATGTCCCTTTTATAATCCTTAATACATTTCATAATATGTTTCCTATCCAGACAGATTGAACCATCGAGTCTGCTATATAATGGACCATGTAGAAAAATCGACTGAGAAACGCTAGTTACATTACATACTCTCCTTTTAGTACTTGATGTTTCAAAATCCACAATAGTTGGCCTGCCATCTCTGGATACTATTATGTGTCTGTCAAGTCTATTAAGCTGACCATGATCAAGTCTCAGGTAGTCTAGAAGAAAACATTGTTGAATAATGGAAGCAGCACATTTTAGAATTCTATCATTTGCAATACTTTTTGATCTATACCAATCTACAATACTAGAACCTTTGACAAAGTCCATCAATATAAAATTTTCAGAAAAATTTACAAGAAAAGGCCCAATCCCGATGGAATTTGCAAGCGATTGATACGCTACTTCATCATACATGTTCGCTCTATTTGCATCAGTTCTCCTTATCTTTAAAACAAAATATCTACTTCCATATTTAACTAATGTTACCAAACCAACA
>DATADQ010000153.1:0-5642 GCA_036258455.1 Nitrososphaeraceae archaeon
GAAAGCAAAAATAATACGGATTGGAGAACACGTACTTAAGGAAAAAGGTTTTCTCGCAAAAGCAAGCTACAAGAGTGATTGGTCTCACATGGGTCCACAAAAGGCTCGCTTGTATGACACACTTGAAAAATTAGTTCCCAAGTTTGAAGAACTGGAACAAGCACTGTCTAATTCCAGCTCTGAAGAAAAACAAGAGACCTTAGGAGAAGTAATAATCCTTGCCATTTCCTCACCAGATCCAATTCGCAGCATGAACGGGAAGTTGGAGGCAATACGAAAAGGTAGTTCGGTTCGTAGGATGATTAATTGTGGAGCTTTATCGCTTGAAGTTCCTCTGGCTGCCGCCGAAGAAATGCTTGCTAGTATGGTTGTTTAACGCAAAGCCTTATAGCATAAGGTATATTCCTAGGCGTTGAGCTTGGATGTCACATATACAACGAGAAATTAAAGGCTATTATCTCGCCTTGTTTTTGATCCGTTTCTGTAATTGCTCTAATTGTAACGATGTGCAATCTCTTGCGACCACGACATCAAAGACATTTTCAAAGCTCTGATAAGTCGTAAAAAAGCCAAATTATAAAAACGATATTAAGACATGAGACTCACAAATGATGATAATACGGAAAAATGAAAGGAATTAAAATATCTTGTAGCCTTTGGCACCATATTTTCTCCAACTTTATTACAGTTGCGGATATGGAAAATAGCCTGGAGGTAGATTGAAACGAATGATTCCCAGTTATTATGTAATCCACTGGTGTACAGTTCTTCTAGTATTTTCTTAGCTTCATTTTCATCAGCATATCTAACTCCACGTATTTCGAGTTGCATTATGACCATAGTTCTAATCTATCGTTTTTTTGACCCTTTTACTTTCTCAATAGTTGTAACAATTTCACCATTTCTTATTTCATATTTCCAGCTTATATTATCTCCAACCCTAAGACCCATATTCTTGAACTGACATGGGGATTGTGCTTCTGGGTGACTTACGCTTTGAGCTGTTTACTGTCACGGTTGTTATTTCTCCTTCTTCCATTGTCATTACGACCTGTTCTTTATCCTCTGAGTTCAAAATCTTAGGTTCCAGACCTCTTGATCCTAACCTACATTAAAACAGAATAAAAAATGGTGTTTCAACGTATAGCCGCAATGCAAATCCCGGCCCGTGTGCGGTCCGTGCAGCTACAAATCCCATCTAGCCGCGAGTCTAGCTGCGGTAAAAATAAAGCTAGAAAAAAAGTTTTGGTATATGTCTATATAACAATTTCAGGGCTGATAGGCACATTATGTAACTGCTAACTTGGTCTAAAGTTGAATCTGGAATGAGCTTTCCACTCATTTCATTTTCTCCTTTCCTTCCTCTAACCACGCATCAATCGCTTCTATGATTGCATCAGTCAAAGCACCACGCTTTACACCCACACGTCTACCTACTTCCATGCGTAACTTTTTCTCCTTGTCGTCAGGAAGGATTATGTCTATTCTTCCCATACACATAATACGTTATCCCACTTAATAATATTAATCACATAACACACATAGCCACAACACTTTTATGGATATGTGTATTAGACACATATATGTATAAACCACACAGAATCAACTATTCGGAAGTTCGGATGAAGAAGGGTCTTATCGTGTGCTAAGAGGTAACGGATAAGATGTTTAAATCAATTTTCAAAAAGGGAATGGATAATCTGAGGTTTGCTCTCAATCTAGATGATTATATTCCAGAACATATCATAGCTGAGCTAAGAAGCGAACAAGAATTCTTAAATGAAGATGAAGATCTAGAGGACATAGATGAACTCAATTCCAATGTGGGCCAAATATTCTCAAAATCAAAATTAGAATCAAAACCGAAGTCGAAATATAATAGTTATAAACTGAAACAGGTCTCATTTGATGATGTAATTGGCTACGATGATTTAAAAGAACTACTTACAAAGTGTCTTCTTATAAAAGACAATTGTAATATACTCTTATCAGGCCCCCCAGCATCTTCTAAGACAATATTCTTGTTGTCAATACAAAAGGAAGTATCAAATGCCTGTTTCATAGATGCAGCAAATGCTTCAGGACCTGGTTTAGTTGACTATCTCTTTGAACATCCAGATACACACATTATTTGTATTGATGAACTTGATAAGCTAAAGAAAAGCGATCAGACTGCATTACTTAACTTACTAGAAACTGGAATATTATCCACTACAAAAGTAAGAAAAACAAGAAGTATCAAAATGGAAGGTGTAAAAGTCTTCGCTACATCTAATGATGTTGACAGACTTGTAGGACCACTCAGAAGTAGATTTCTAGAATTTGAACTGCCTGGATATACATGGGAAACCTTTCTAGAGATCACAGAAAAGCTATTACGTAAAAGATATGGGTTAGATGAAAAAACTTCAACCAAAATTGCTGAAGTAGTATGGTCATCTCTGGAGACAAGAGACCTTCGTGATGCACTGGCTATAGGTAAACTTGCAAAAAGTACAGAAGATGTTGAGTTTATCGCTATGACACTTCAGAAATACAGGAGATATGATACTAGGTAATGGTAACATCCACAGATGATACAGGAATGCGATTTTTAATAGCTCTCATTGCTGGTCCTATGATTGGTTGGGCCTTGGGTTATTTCATAAGAAAATCTATCAAGGTTATAGCCTTCATTGGCGGCATGATGCTTCCAAGGTCCGCTTCTGATTCCTCTACTCCTTCTATTTCGTACGAATGTTCATACTTGGGAATGTGAAAAGAAGAGTAGTAATACAATATGTGACAATTGGTTCATGATAAACAACACGTAGTATTTCAAAGAGAGCTAAGTGAGTTGGAACAAGGATATCATCTCATCAACTTGCAGCGAATACGAGTTACCTTATCGAATACAATAAAAGTCTCAAATAACAATTAGGTGTCTTATGTCAAGGCTTGCCACAAAGGTTGCAATCGTGACAGGCGCTGCTTATGGGATTGGCTTGGGGATTGCCCAGCTTTTTATCAAAGAAGGTGCCAAGGTCGTTTTCAGTGATATCAACAAATCTGGCAAAGAAGCGGCCGATGCTGCTGGCAAGAAGGCTTTGTTCATTGAATGTGACATTTCTAATGCAGAGTCAGTCAAGAATTTGGTCACAAAAACACTAGAAGCTTTTGGTACAATTGATATTTCAATCGCAGGTATTATTGGTTATGAGAATCTCTCTGCTTACTGCGCATCAAAGGGGGGAATTATTGCAATGACTAGATCTTTGGCCTTAGAATTTGCACATAAGAAAATAAATGTGAATTGCATCTGTCCAGGTGCTATCAAGACAGGTATGACCAAGATCATTGAAGAAAATGAAATAATGTTAAAACAAATTCTAATGTCTATTCCTGCTGGTCGGATGGGTAGCCCAATTGATATCGCCAATGCTGTGGTCTATCTGGCTAGTGATGAGTCGGATTATGTGACCGGCGCTTCAATCGTTGTGGATGGTGGGTGGATTGTGCGTTAAGAGGCCTTGAGTAATTGATTGAAATAAGAGATGCAATATGGCATCGTTCTTATGCTCAAGTATATTGCACCTTACCGAACCGATTAATGCACAAGCCGCTAATCTCTGGCAAAAATGATTCAATTTTGGTGTACATTCCACTAACCTAATAAAGATTAGATTAGATCATTATATTTCATCCACTATCATCAACAAGCCAAACATTTCATTAGCATTAGAACTATTTTTATACGGTTGTGTGTGTTAACCGCTATCTGAACGTGAGATACGCAGGGCCGGCTAGATGATTTTCGATCCAGTTTAGTTTTCATATTGAGTCTCCCGCGGCATTTTTAGCTCTTCCCTACTAGACACCGAGGAGGAAAATAAAGGGAAGCCGACCAATTATTTTTTGTTTCTTTCAGATTTGTTCCAATAAGGACTTTTACATCTGGCGCAAGCAATGGGTAGCTGCTTGCTTTCTCTGTCTCTAGAAATCCAGATATGACCACAGACGTCACATTTGTAAGCTTTAATCTTTATTATTGCCATGGCGGCTATTATGTCCTACGCTGCTATTATATTTATTTTGGTATATACCAGTGGCTAATACCATAGACTTAAATATACCAATGGTATATACCACTGGTATAAGGAAGTATTCAAGAATATATGGTCTTTGAACCCACTGAAAAATGAATAGTGAAAAATAATGGATAAGCAGATATTCAAAAGAATACTGGATAACATGGATTTTGTGATGTACTTAAGTGACAATATACCTGAGCACACCATGATTGACCGGGATAGAATTGCTCATGGGACAGAAAGCCTTTTTGCTAAGTTAGTAGAGGGTTTTAATGAAAAGTTAAGGCCGCGATTGGGGCCACAGTTACAGTCACAGTCACGTCCACCGCCACCACCTTTACTGCAACGACAACAGCTTCAACTACAGTCAGACGAAGTCCTTTTCAACGAAGTCTGTGGATACGATGATTTGAAGCAGTTATTAAGCAGGATGCTGGCATCAAGAGAGTCCGTTAGTAGCGTATTGATAGGACCTCCAGCTTCAGGAAAAACAATGTTTCTACTAGCTATTCAACAAAGTATGAAGGACGTCCTTTTTATAGATGCTACAAATGCATCAGGAGCTGGAATTGTCGATAAGCTATTCTCAAGACCAAATACAAACATCATTCTCATAGATGAAATAGAAAAGATGAATAAAAGAGATCAAAACATGTTGTTGAACCTACTAGAAACAGGAATATTGAGATCAACAAAAGTCAAAAGAACTGCAGAGATAGAGTTCGAGGGAATAAAATTGTTCGCTACAAGCAATGATATAGACAGGTTAACCAAACCACTAAGAAGTAGGGTTATAGAATTACGTCTACCTGAATATTCTGAAATGGAGTTTACTGACATAGTAATCAGATTAGCACATAACAGATACAAACTGAGTGTAGAAATTTCAAAAGAGATTGCAAGGGTTGTATGGCATGAGGTGGGTACTAAAGATATTCGTGATGCATTACAATTATCGAAGCTGGTAACTAATTTGGAGGATGTGAAGATAATGGCGGCAACAATTATGAAATATAAGTGATAGATAGTAACTATGACTAGTTGTAGGGGATATAACTTACCTTCAGAAATACAAGATAAGGAATGATGAAGAATGAAAATCCTATTCTAGCCATAGAAATTAACCATTGACTTTAATAATTTTCCATGAACCAGTTCTCTATTATTGCTGCAATTATTTGCGGGAACTGGCCATGTGAATAGCAGAAGAGCGATTTCCATTAGAGACTGAAGTCCAGCGATTAACAGAAACAAATCCGCAAGATCTGTTTGATCTCACCCTTGTGAAGACCGAATTCGAACTACCTGGACTTCGAACAGACACTTCAGCTTTCAACAGGGGGTCCAGCTCATTGTTATATGATTCTATATCATTTGCTCTCATGAAGAAATCTAAGTGCATTAGTTCCTTCATCAGTTAACGATACAATGTGACGTGCACCTATCTTTTCAACACTGATAAATTTCCAGTCCATCAAGGGTTCTATCAAATTTTTGTTCAATGCCATGTATGCAGCCTGGTCTCTACGTTCTTCCTTATCCTGTGTATCCTTTTTTCCAACTTGAATAAGA
>DATADQ010000154.1:0-6009 GCA_036258455.1 Nitrososphaeraceae archaeon
TTAAAAGATTCATTTCTAACGCTATTCTAATAAAGATAAAGAAAGGATCAAATCAAGTAATTACCGCGGATGAAATAGAAGCAACAGATGTCAGGATAATGGATGGAGACACCATTGTATTTTCCACGTTGTGGGAGAATGAAGTAGATAAGGATTATTTTTTTAGTGACAGTCCTGGCCTTTCAGAGAATGCCGCGAAATATCTGATTAATAAGAAAGTAAATGCGGTATGTATAGATTCACCCAGTATTGATAGAGGATCGGATAATAATTTTCCCGTACACAAAATGTTATTATCTAGGGAAATATTGGTTGTGGAGAACTTGTGTAATTTGAATAAATTAAACACCCAATATTTTACATTGATTATGACACCACTGAAATTATCTGGAGCATCTGGGTCCCCCATAAGAGCCATTGCCATTGATAAGAGTTTTTCAGCGCAATAAAAAATAAAGTATTATGGTAAACAATATCTCAGATTAGGCACTAAGGATAGTGTTGAATACCTTTATTACATCGAGTTTTAATACTCCCTAAAACTATAGTCTAGTAGTATGCCAACAGCTTATGTTCTAATAAATTGTGATCTTGGTTCTGAGGAGGAAATATTACAGGAAATTAAGAAGCTCCCTGGAGTAAGTGAAGTAAGTGGAGTATACGGAGTATACGATATTATTGTAAAGATTTCTGCAGATACTATGGACAAGCTCAGAGAAACAATAACATGGCATGTCAGAAGAATAGATAAGGTTAGATCAACACTAACGATGATAGTAATCGAAGGTCAGGCAGGAAAAAATAAAAAGAATCAACCCAACATGTTTTGAATAATTTTAATATTTTGAATAAATGCAGATACCTCATTTGGGGCATTGAAGAAATGCGGTGATGCTCTTACTGCTTTTTTCTTTCCTCCTCCAACAATATCCCTCTCTGCAACAATTATTCCCTTCTCTTGCAATCTAGATACCGTTATCTTTGGACTGATGGAACCTATGGCAAAAGATACTATTGATGTTCTAAGCTTCTCATCTTCAGGTCCAAAGATCGAGATACCAGGAATAGTTCTTAGCTCCTCAATTATTTCATTGGCCACTTTCATATTCATTTTCCTTATTGTATTAACGCCCAAGCGTTGAATGTACTTTAAAGAAGATATCAGACCAGCAATACCCACATAGTTTCTAAAACCTGTTTGAAATTTTTGTGGGGGATCAGTATAAACCAGGTTTTTTTCTTCGGTAATAATTGCAGATTCTCCTCCTATATAATTGGGAGTTAGCAACTGGGCTGATTCTTTTTTGCAATAAAAGATTCCAATACCAGGGGGACCGCATGTCCACTTGAAACCAGGGAAAGCCAGAAAGTCGCAGTCTATTTCTTTTACATCTACATTAATTGTACCTACTGACTGGGCAGCATCGATGGAGTAAAGCATGTTTTGCCTTTTTGCAATTTCCCCGACTTCTTCAACGGGCATTATTGCCCCATTGTTATACAGAACATGGCTTAGCGTTATCAGTTTTGAGTTCTTGTTTTTTGCAATTTTATCAATGTTGTCGAGATCGAAGAATCCTTTATCGTTAATCTTAATTTCCTCCAGTTTGACACCATGCTTTTTGGAAATATTCAACCACGGAAAGTAATTAGCGTAATGTTCATGAAGACCGCCCCGTGCAATAATGATGTCTGATTTTTTCCACTCAAGACCTGATGCTACATAGTTTAATCCCTCAGTCGTACTTTGAGTGAAGATTATTTCTTCGGGCTCACAGTTTATGAGTTGACTTATAATAATTCGCAGCTCTTTCATAAGGGATGTAATATATTCCTGAATAGAGGTCGAGTCAGGTCCTTCTTCTGAGCATCTTACCAGAAAATCAGTAATTGATTTTATTGTGGATAACGGCATTGGAGCAAATGAACCGCAGTTCATATAGATTTTTTTTTTCGTAACTGGAAAATCCATTCGTATTAAATCAATTAAATCAATATCATTTTCCTTAGATTCATCAAAATCCATTATAAGCCCTTTTAATAATTCATTATAATAAAAATTATGATTTCTGAAATACTGGATAATAGTGGATTTAATACTTTGATTTATGATGATGCTTTCGCAAAAATATGTCTAATTGCATCAATTATATCAGAATTTCAGAATCAATATCATAATGACAATCACAGTAAGATAGTTTACCTGGATCTTGATGCGGCATTTACTTCTTATGTTAAAGCCGGATTGATTCCTTCCATGGAAATACAAAAAATAGATGATCATATTTACCAGTCCAAATCTAGCGATTTGAAAATATATCTCCCGTCTGAAGATATCTTTGATATTATCATAATTGATATAATAAAATCAATGAAGGAATGTTCCTTACTTATTTTTGATTCTATAAATTCATTTTACAATATCTTTTACAATAAGGAAATACCTAGCTCAAGCAATAGACTAAAAATTGGAAATTTAAACCAATTACTTTACTTTGTTCTTATGATGATTTTAAAACATACATCACATTTCAATATCCCATTTCTTGTAACGAGTATGATTCGTTATAAGAGAAAAGAAGTGGTAACAAGTAATAGACTTCTTAGCAAGAAAAGTTCATTGAATTTTTATGTTAAAATTAGAAATCTTAATGATCTTTCAATTACAATTCTTGGACATCCAAAAACAAATCAAAAAAATTTCATAATAAAAGATAAAGTTCTAAGATGGACTTAACCAGCAATTTTAATCTTAACTATGTTGAAACCAACAATCAATGCAATAGTGAGAACAGTAAATCCTCCACTTAAAAATCCCCATTGACTCTTCGATGATACTGCTTTCCCTGAATTATAAAGCAAATATGCCCCAAACATCCCCATAAATAGTATCACAACTATCACAATAGTCTCTCCTATAGTCTGTATTGACCTTGATGGAATAATAAATTGTGTAGACCGCCCGCCTTCTATAATTGAATTTACCAGTCCTGAAGCAAATGCAAAAAATGCAACCAGATAAAGTACGGTAGCAATGGTGATATATTTTGAAGTGCTAGTGAGCATTCAGTTTCTAGTATAATGAATAATAATTAAATTTATCTGATACACATTTTTTCTCGTCCAAGGTTACTCCGTGTGCATGCCATTCAGTATCGTTCTGCACTTCAGCACTATCCTCAACTCCATGCGATGCCACAGCAAAAATACCCTTACCGGTTACAAAGGCGTATGCGTATATTTGACTTGCATTTTCTGGTATAGATGCTCCAGCTTTTCCCTCGACAGTTAACCAAGGCTTTCCATCTTTTATGCCAAAATCTTTTATCTTGAAATATCTTTATTCAATTTGCCTTCCTGAGCGGCCACCATGTTGCTTGAGACTGAGGTATTTAGGGACACTAAACTGCCGACTGCAACAAATGCTGAGAACTATGCATAAAGAAATTTCCGATTTGTATTGTAAATTTTGTAATATTCTAAGTTTGATTCCTAACACAACTTTTTGTCGAAGCGTGAGCCAAGTGATAGACAAAATACCTTGAACGAAATGAGCTTTATCGTGGCATAATCTACCCATTGTATTTAGGTTCTTATTAAAATTGATTATTTCTCTTCACGAAATTGTACAACTTGTTATTTTCAAAAAACTTCCTTAAACTTGTTTGTTTTACTTGAATTTTTTAAAAAGATGGTAATTAAGTTTAAAGAATGATAATTTATATTTGTACTAGATTTTTGGGAATGTTGTTTGTAATTCTCTAAAATATTATTTTTATTTACTTATCCTCTTCTGTATTGACTGTGATTATATTGTCTACCATAGTGGTATCGAGCTCTATTAACCCCTCTATTAAATCCGAATCTTCTACTTTGACCATTATAGCCAAAGGATCTTTGTCTATTAACTCTGTTTCTACCGACATATAATGTGGGAACTTCAATTCCTATTTCGTCGTTCAGTCGCTTTATTGGTAGTTCTGTACGTTTTAAAATCCTCGAAAAATCTTCATACCTGCTACTTGAAACTAATGAGAGTGCTTTACCACTTCCGCCTGCTCTTGCAGTTCTACCGATTCTATGGAAGTATATCAGTGGATCTTCAGGTATATCATAATTGATAATATTCCCAACAGCTGGTACATCTATTCCCCTTGCAGCTATATCAGTTGCCACAAGTATATTTTCACTTCCATTTTTGAATCTATGCATTGAATAGTCTCTCTGTCTTTGGGATAAATCTCCATGAATTGTAATTACCCGAAATCCTTGTTTATTTAATTCATCGGCAATCCTTTGAGTCCTTTGTTTTGTAGCAACAAAAACAATAGTTTGTTGTCCTTCTTCTCTATTTTTAATAAAATTACAAAGATGTTTAAATTTTTCTCGTTCTTCCACAATTAGATAAGATTGATCGATAGTTTCTAAACTGATTTCAGCCTCATTAAGTCTAATTTGTTGTGGGTCTTTCATATATTCACGAGATAATCTTAAAATTTCCACAGGCATCGTCGCAGAAAATAGACATGTCTGTCTTCTTTCATTTACATAAAAGAGAATGAATTTTATATCATCTATAAATCCCATATCAAGCATTCTATCGGCTTCGTCTAGAATTACATAATTTACATCTTCCAGTTGAATCGTACCTTGCTTTAAATGATCTATAAGTCTGCCTGGCGTTGCAACGATGATTTGTACTCCTCTCCTAAGTTGCTCTTTTTGTATATTAATGCTCTGTCCTCCGTAAATAGCTAGGCTCCTTATTCCCAAATATTTTGAGAATTTTTTAATTTCAGTTGTGACTTGCATAGCCAATTCTCTTGTTGGAACAATAATTAGAGCTTGGATCGGCCCCTTTGATTTAACTCTACTTATTAGTGGAAGAGAAAAAGCAGCTGTCTTTCCGGTACCTGTATGTGCCTGTCCTATCACATCTTTACCTTTTAAAATAAGTGGAATACAATATTCTTGGATCGGAAAAGGCGTATCCATTCCAATTTCTTTAATTGCCCTAACTATAGGCAAATTTAGACCTAATTCTTCAAATGAAACCATTTTTAATTCACATTTTGTTTTGTTTTTGACAAAAGTTACGGAAGATCTGGAAAGGTTTTCTTGAGTTTCACTTAACTTACCTGCCGCACCTTTAGTTAAGTTAGTGAGCTTTTATCGGAGATATAAGTGTGATGATATAAAGACTTTGATCGAATAGTATTAAAATTAATCGTATCTCAATTGTCTATATTTCCTCACCACTAGGGTTTGATTGAACTCGTTTAGAGTTGATAATTTAAATTCTACAGAAGTGATAATAAAAAGTATGATGGAGGATCAGGATCAAAATCAAGATCTTAGGGAGAAAAAACTACGCGGTTCTGGTGGATATGTGATTGCCAACATTACAGATGATGAGCAGAAAAAAGGCAATTTAGGAGGGCCAGAGTTATTCTTGGCCGGTATAGGAAGACTTCCTTCTGACAGATTTATCAAATACCATTGCAACAAATGTGATAAAGACTATGAAGGATCACCGAATATCAATTTTGAAAATCCCAACGAAGATCTTGGTGAAGGTGTGACACTGTACGAGAAAGGCGAATACAATTGTAATACTTGCAAGGCTATAATTGCACAATATAGAAAATTTGACGCTCCAGAAGAATTACAGCAAGGAAAAGAATCTAAATCACCGAAATTATCAAATACGACTCAAGTATCAGATAGAAAAGATAGCGTTAAAGGTTCCAAAACGACTGTCAATCCACCACCATCTCCCGTTATACAAAATGACTTTATCTCGATTCAATCTCTTGTAGGAATGCCTGCATATGACTGGGATGCTATGTTGATTGGTAATGTTCAGGAAATTGGCCTTAAAAGAACTTCTAAAGGCAAAATGGAGATAAATCTCAAGATCCCTAAAAAGAGCAACAATCAAAATGTTGAAGTTGCTTGGAAAAATATTTCCAAAATTGGTGATATAATTTTGCTTGAAAATTCAGAATT
>DATADQ010000155.1:0-2898 GCA_036258455.1 Nitrososphaeraceae archaeon
ACCTTTTAGTCTCATGGAATCAGGTGAAAGTGTACAGGTTCCTGAGACTGAAGCAGCTTTTTCAGTGGGAGAAAGTTCTGACAAAAATCCAAATTGCATGGGTCTTATTGACAATCCTTTATCTAACACTGCATTTGCCACTTGTCCAAATGAAGTTGACATACTATCAATATTCACTTGTGTCAAAACAAGTACTATCGAGATCAGGATCAAAGTGAATACTTTTGAGATTTGTTTTGACATCCTAAGTTTATGCAATACAGGGAATATACTAGTTTTAGCCTCTTAAATTTTTGTTGAAGACTTTACCGCAAGGGTCTATGTCACCTTTCAAGATAAGATAACAGATTATTCCGACCGGACCATCTTCAATTCATTGTAACGTGCGTTCACAGTTTTCATTTCATAATTCTTCTTTTGGAATCAAATTTTTAGTCAATGATATACATACTGCAGATACCTATTGTAGGAGATGCATCACAATAATCTCAATCATAATACAAACTTCGGGTGTGGAATATGAATGAAATCAGAAAATCGATTACATTAATTATGACGCTATACTTGATAAAAAATAACTAATGAATCTACAAGAAATTGATAGTGCAAAAATAACAATCCTAGTAGACAATATTACTGATAGGTTACTACCTAGTTCCTCCATAGTAAAAAGGCCTTCCATGATAAGTAAACAAAGGATTGCCAAGTCTCCTATAGCTGAACATGGATTTTCAGTGATACTGGAAATATCTTATAGCCATGGTAACACGATCACGACCAATAAATTTCTCTTTGATACTGGAGTTAGTAAAGATGGCATAGTTCATAATTCTGATGTGTTAGGAATTAGTCTTGCAGATATTGAGACAATAATATTAAGTCATGGACATTTTGACCACATTTCAGGACTAATCAATACTCTAAAAAGAGTAGGAAAGCCAATAGAAATTATAGTGCATCCTGAAGCTTTCCTAAGACGCTGGCTAATATTTCCAAATGGTAATAAAGCAAGAATGGACTTTTTAAATGAAGAGGAAATACTTCAGGCTGGAGGAATAATAAGAAAAATAGACAAAATTAGTTTCCTCCCTAGAAATGAAAATAAACCCGGCAAAAGGGGAAACAATATTGTCAATAATAGAGTGATGATTACAGGAGAAATTCCGAGAGTTACTGAATTTGAAAAAGGATTTCCAATACAATATAAAGAACAAAAAAATGAATTTGATTTAATACCTGATCCTTTGGTCAACGATGATCAAGCATTGATCATGAACATAAAAAACAAGGGGCTAACAATTCTGACCGGTTGTGGCCATGCCGGAATAATAAACACTATCAAATATGCAAAAAAAGTTACGGGTGTTAGAAGAATATATTCTATTATTGGTGGACTTCACTTATCAGGACAGGGATATGAAGAATCGATTCCAATAACAATAGCGAAACTGAAGAGAGAAAATCCGAGATTTATTGTTCCATGTCATTGTACGGGTTGGAAGGCAGCAAATGAGATCATTAATAAAATGCCAGAAAAATTCATACAGGCAAGTGTGGGCTCAATTTTTTGCTTTTAATATATATGGTAATTAAAGACAAATTACGGTAATAGAATCCATTTATACACTAGTTTTGCTTGCTTGAACCAATTTGCTGATATCGTTCGAGCAAAATGTACTAGAAAAGTTTTATATAATATCATAGCTAGTGTATCAATGTGTTTAAGGAGCAATGTGAGTTGTGCGAAAAGAAAACGGACTCGATGAAATACTGGTTCGGAAGTATGATTTGTCCAAAATGTTACGAATTGCAGAGATCAAACCCCCAGACAATTTTAGTGAGCAATCTTCAAGATTGACGTATAGTCCCTATCTAGAAATCTAGAATCAGAAAATTGAAGTGACCTGTCCGTAAACTTATGCATGTCCTTTAACGAAGTATAGAAGGCTGAAGATAGTTGCGATGGTAGTGAGATAGAAACAGGTATTTTCGAATCTTAACCATGGCTTCGTCACAATATATGTCAAAGACATCAAATTAAACCGGTAAACGGGTCTTTACTACTTTTTGTATCCGAATTGTATAACCCTTAATAGTTATTTTTCGCTAATTTATTGCGTATGGTAATTTTCAAAAATGCAAATGCTTTTTCAAGTTTTTCCGTTAATGATTTAGTGGAAGCAAAGAAGTTTTACGGCCAAACTTTAGGACTTGAGGTATCAGAATCGGAAGAAGGACTAAATTTGCATCTCAAAGGCGGTAACGAGGTATTCATATATCAAAAGTCCGATCACAGCCCTGCAACTTTTACTATACTTAATTTTGTAGTTGATGAGGTTGACC
Organism: Nitrososphaeraceae archaeon; assembly: GCA_036258455.1. Taxonomy (GTDB): domain Archaea; phylum Thermoproteota; class Nitrososphaeria; order Nitrososphaerales; family Nitrososphaeraceae; genus TA-21. Next base: position 2,344 of record DATADQ010000155.1, read on the forward strand.
AAACAGTAGTCGAGCTCACTAAATTGGGAATACGTTTTCAAATTTATAATCAAGGTGTGCTAAAAACTGATGACAAGGGTATTTTCCATGGTAAACCAAAGATAGCATGGTTTAAGGATCCTGCTAGAAATTTTTTGTCCATTCTTGAAACTAAGATGTTTAGGGTTCTATGATTGAAATGATCATATGAATAGAGATCTAACGCTGTCACAATGACCACTACAGTAGATCTTTTTGGTGATAGTAGAAAAGAAAAGTATTGTTTCAACTTGTAGTGAAGACGGCTCACTGGTCTACATGTCCACCTTACTTGATTTTATTTCTGCTCTATTTTTCCATATTATTATAACGCATAAAATGATGAAAACGATCTGGGAAACCTCTATTGCTATATCTGTCTCACCAATAGGATACCCACTTCCAGGTATTGCAATTATCCACAATAAAATCAAAACTATTGTTCCGCCTATACCAATATAATACCATGGTAATATCCATCTCTTGATGGTGGGTATGACCCAGAACAGCTGAGCCAGACCCGAGACGACAAAGAAT
>DATADQ010000156.1:0-4203 GCA_036258455.1 Nitrososphaeraceae archaeon
AGTTTCGATTCATGAACAAAGATATTTATCGAATGGAAGAAAATTAACATAGGGGGTCTTATCCCTGGGAATTCCTGAGAAAATTAAAGCTATACAAGAAGAGATTCATAGAACTCAAATAAACAAGGCAACAGAATTTCATATTAGAATTCTTAAGGCGAAAATAGCAAAACTTAGGCGGGAATTAGATGACAATAGACATGGGAAAAATGTGTCAACAGGAAAGGAAAATGAGGGATTCAATGTTCGAAAATCAGGAGATGCATCAGTAGTTCTTGTAGGATTACCTAGTGTGGGAAAATCAACCTTACTCAATGCACTAACAAACGCGAATTCGCGTACCGCATCATATCAATTTACGACACTGACTGCTGTGCCAGGAATGATGCAATATAATGGCTCTAAAATTCAGATACTTGATCTTCCTGGAATCGTAGAAGGTGCCTCCAAGGGAAGAGGATTAGGAAGGAAAGTCCTCTCAGTCGCAAGAAATGCAGATCTGGTGCTCATGATATTGGACGTTTTTCAGCCAGAACTTCTAAAGATTTTGGAAAATGAGCTTCATGAAGTGGGGATAAGGATTAACAAAAAACTTCCTAAAGTATATATAGAAAAAGCGAATCATGGAGGACTTTCAATTCACAATCAGGTTTCTAATATACCTGATCAGTTAGTAAGGGAAGTGCTCAGGATCCATGGTATAAGTAATGGCCGAATAATAATCAAAGAACCAAACTTAACTATAGAACAATTGATAGATGTTGTTTCTGGAAATAGGATTTACCTGCCCGCACTAATAGTATTGAATAAAATCGATCTGGTGGATGGTAAATTCACAGAAATTGACAAAAAGATACAAAATTTTGTTCCCATCTCTGCAGATCGTAAAACAAACATTGAGTATTTGAAAAGATTGATTTATGAAAAATTGGCATTCATTAGAATTTTCCTCAAACCTAGAGGGGATAAAATTGATGAAGAGCCACTAATCATGAATCAAAATTGTACTATTCGTGATGTATGTTTAAAGATTCACAGGAATTTCGTTAAAGACTTCAAATACGCTTATGTTTGGGGTAGCAGTGTTAAATTTAGTTCCCAAAAGGTAGGCATGGATCACGTTTTGAATGATAAGGATGTTCTTAGAATCATATTAAAGTAAGAGTTTCTAAATTATTTTCTATAATTTGGAAAACTTAAAATCTACGTTTTTGAGGTATGTATAAGAGACTCTTGAAATATCCAAAGGTTGTTCTTACCACAGACCGCACTCTTATGTCACCATACAGAGGTATATCATTAGCTTCATTCTTCGGCTGCGCCCCAGCTATTGATCCAAATAGATCGCGCGACACTTTATTATACAAAGTATTGCGTAACCAGGTTACCCCAAGATTATTGTTTGATTTTATTTGTAATCCTATTTCTAATCATAATGGAATTGCAGATTATGCACCGTATGGGCTGAGGAAAGTTGAAGCTTCTTTGGTCAGGGACGGCTATAACAGAGAAGATGTGGTAGTTGCACATCCAGATTATGTGGAAAAATTCATTGGTCCTGAAACTGAAATTGTAGGGACGTATGAAATGGACCCTCTTGGTATGGGTCCTGTAACTATGACTTTTACTTATGGACGAAAGCAGATATCATACGATGAATTCTATAACAAAGATCTCCATATGAAAATTAATAGAGCAAAGGATAAAAATGGAAGCAAAGCAAAAGTGATTGCAGGCGCTTCCGGTACTTGGCAGTATAATTACGATCCGGCAAAAATTGAGGAATATGGTTTGTACGGAGTCGTAGAAGGAGATTTGGGTGGAATAGGTCCTGAAATTGATGGTGCTGGAGCGAAGTTTTTTGATGCATTAATTAACAATGAACTTGAAACAGCAAATCCATTCAAGAAAAATCCTTTCAAAGTTGAGATAAAAGAATTTGAAAGGGGGGATAAAACATATCATGGGAGATTTATTCATTATTGGAACGAACCTACAGTTGATGAAATTCCAACTATAATCAATCCGAGTATGCATGGGATGATTGAAGTAATGAGAGGTTGCGGACGAGGCTGTAAGTTTTGTGATGTAACTCTCAGACCCTTAAGGTATTATCCAGTTGAGAAAGTTGTAAAAGAAATAGAAGTTAATATGAAATATGGTGGATTAAAGAACGCATGGGTTCATAGTGATGATATTTTTGTGTACGGTCTGAATCCCAGAACAACCAAAAATATGCAACCAAACAGAGAAGCGCTAGAAGAATTATTTTCCGGCATTATGTCCACTGGAATCGAACATACTAATCCAACTCATGGTACTCTTGCTGGGGCTATAGCTGATGAGCGCTTAATACCTAATATATCAAAAATAATTAGGGCGTCACCAGACAATATGATAGGTATTCAATGTGGTTTTGAAACAGGAAGTATAAGATTAATTGGTAAATACGCCGATAGAAAATTATCTCCATTTAAGCCATCTGAATGGCACTGGGTTGTCAAAACTGGAATAAAGACCTTAAATGAAAACTACTGGGTTCCAGCGTTTACACTGATAATGGGATTAGACAACGATGAAACGGTGGAAGACAGCTGGGAGACAATTGAATTGATTCATTCTTTGGAAACGGAACAACCAAATTCGAAGTTTACAACTACTCCTTTGACATTTGTTCCAATAGGTCTACTAGAAAAATCAGAATTTTTTGATATTGGAAATACAATGGATCCTCCTAAATTGGGAGTCATGTACAAGACATGGCAGCATAATTTCAAATACGGAATTCAGAAATTTATGCATAAAGTAGGCCGCGATAATCCGATAAAGAATTTCTTCTTTGCAGGATTGGCAAGAACATTGGGTGGAGTCCCATTAGGTGCTATGGAGAGATATGCTCGAAGAAGAGGCCCTGAACACGAAATGGTGATTGAGAAAATAAAAGCCAAGTATTGGTAATTAAACTGTAAGAATCTGAAATATCATATGTGATTTTCTGATTAATCATCAGCAATCAAGAATCTCCAATATTTTTCCTTAGCTCTACTTATACCAATCCTTGTGGTAGTAACTACTTTCTTAGGCTTTATACCATTTTCTATTTGCAATAATGATTGCTTGTCAGTTAGACTGAGTCCATTATGCGATCTGTTAATATCTAGTGCCTTTGTTAATCTACCAGGTCCATTTGTTAGATTCAGTTTATTTTTGACTTTACAACGGTACATCATTGTATTTATACCCTCCTTTGGTATCAACGATCTAATCAATACTGCACCTGCATCTTTATTAGGAGAATGTGCGATAACATTCATACAATGATGCATCCCATAAATAAAATAAACATAGGCTTTACCAACATCACTGAACATTACTGAATTCCTATTCGTCACGCCATTAAAGGCGTGACTTGCAGGGTCATTCTTTGAACCATATGCTTCTGTTTCACATATGATGCCAGACAATCGCCTTACCTTTCCGGATCCGTCATCGTAAATTCTGACCAATTTCTTACCAAGCAGATCCCTTGCCACATTTTCTGTATTTCTGGAATAGAAATGAAGATCCCGATCTGCCATTCTGAGTTAGAATGAAATCAAATGTAGATAATAATATATTGGTTTTAATGCATGAATACTTCAGTTTTTTTGTCACGATAGTATGAGGATGAGTAGGATGAGGAGGAGGATGATGATATAAATACTAAGAGAACAATCCTGTACAAATGTTGAATTTTCCCAAGTTTAGTTTATTAAAGAAAAATACCTGCGATTATTGTGGAAAAAATTATAGGACATTAGAAGGATTGATGCGCCATTTTCAAATTACCCATGATAATAAAATATACGAATGTAAAAAGTGTAATATGAAATTTGAAGGCATGGAGGTAATGCGGGATCATATTAGGAAGAATCACAGTTACAAAAAAAACCGTAATACGTTATTTTCCTAGTTTGTTAAAATAAAAGAATAAAATATCCTTCGGTATCATCACATGTAAATGAAATGCTTAAAATGTGGCAAAAATTTTGATGAAAATGAAATTGAAGACCCTTCTTCATTAAAGTATCCGTCGTGTAAGGATTGCTGGAAGGAATGGACAACATCTGGAGTTATGGTAATTAATGAAATGCATTTAGACATGTCATTACCAGAGCACAGGAAAGCACTAAGAAAATATGAAAGAGCATTCTTTGGTTTGGA
>DATADQ010000157.1:0-3034 GCA_036258455.1 Nitrososphaeraceae archaeon
ATCCATCCGGAACAATATGTGAACACTTCGTGGCATTGGACTAGCTACGGGAACGCTCCTTGTAAATATGATTTCTACATTTATTGCAACTTGGGAACTATTCCGTTTGTAGCTACTATCGTGAGCATAGCAGTCATTGGAGTTTTGATTGCTGTACGGATTCGAATATTCCCAATTTCGTACATAAAACAACTTAGCAACTTGATGTACAATATTGGTGTGCCGAAGGCTTTGATTCCTGGTTCTCGCCATAGGATTTCCTTTAGATAAGCTAATAGGGAAATTTTTAAAGTGACCCGTACAAGTCACACAAATCCTTGGAACTACCTACCTTCTAACTCTCTGGACCTCCGTATCACTGTTTCATCACAGCTATTGGTAGCAGTTCCCAACGCAATGATTTGATAACCGTTTATTTCTCCGCAATGATACTCGCATGTGTTAATGAAGCCTTTTATTAATTAGGTATTCCAATCTTTTCCTGGATCTCACTTGTAGTTCGGAAACGATACCCAAGACTAGCGATACCGCAGCTGTTACGAAAAGGAGCGAAGAAAAAACTACTGATGGCATATGGATTATATCCCCAAAAAGGATTTTCTCATACAATACTTGGCTAGCTGGATATAGGCCCGCAATAAAAAACCCTAAAGAGAGAATTCCGAAAAATTTTAAAGGTTTCACATTCAGCAAAATAAATAAAAGTGTCTGGCCGATTCTTATACCATCATGTATCGGGTCTAATTTTGTGGCCGAACCTTTTCTTAGCCCATAACTGATAGGAACCTCTAACAACCGGTATCCTTTAATCAAAGCTTCTACCGTCATCTCTACTTCAATTTCAAAATTGTCACCAAATAGAATAAGGTCGTTAAAGGTCCTCCGATAAATAGCTCTGTATCCAGAAAGCGAATCAGAAATGGACGAGTTCATAGCAAAATTAATTGCTCTATTAAATAATGCATTACCTAGTTTGTTGAATGTTGTGATAGAGCCTTTCTCCCTTCTGCCTAGCGTTCTAGAACCAACTACCATATCTGACATATCATTAACAAGTGGTTCTATCAGCAAATGTAAATCTGAAGCAGAGTAAGTTCCATCTCCGTCCATAAACACGATAATATCTGCGTTAGAACAATCTACAGCTTCCCGTATTGCCCTGCCTTTTCCTTTTCCTTTTTGCACTATAAATTTGATGTTCTGAGATCTACAAATAGAGGGTGTCCGATCTGTTGAACCTCCGTCCACAACCAATATAGATACATCCTCGTCGGAGAAAAATGAACGAATACGTTGAATGAGTGTCCCAATAGTTTGCTCTTCGTTTAACGTCGGAATTATAATATCAACTTTTATACCTTTCTTGGAGAGGTCTGACGGATGATCTAAACTTGATTGCTTTTCCATGTTCTAAGCTTAAAATAGGCGTATCATAGAATAATAAGTATTACTTAATCTGACTCTAATAACATTATGAATTAGATTAGGATGACTTTAATGGGGTGAAGCTGAATGGCTGAAAATATGATTATTTCCTACGCTATAAGCTATACTATGAAGTAGATTGATGCCAGTCGTTTCACCGGATTCACCAGATCTTTTTCATAGTCGAACTGATATAATTCGTCTCCATTTCTGGCTACACAATTCTTGATCCATTGTGGCCTATTGGAATAAGCTTACCATAGGATACGACGAAGGGAGAACTCCGTGCGTAACGAGACGAACATTTCCTTCTTTCTCCAAAGATAATGGGTCCGACTCTTTTTCCAAACTAAGGGCCTTTGAAAATAACTTATTAAAACGTTCTCAATCTTTTTGTGTAATACTTCACTAGATTCTATGTTATTAAGTTAATTCCCAGTTTAAAAACAACTGAAAATAAGATTTTAATTCTAATCTGGTTGTTAAAGGGCGACTTTTACCAAGTTGGGTCGATATATCACGAAGCTACCTTACGTGAACTTTGCTGATCGCCATTTATGATGGTGCAATTGGATAATCCAAAAATATTTTACTCAAAACATATGATAATGACAGTTACCAGTCAATGCACTCTATCCAATCGAATAAGGAATTGATATTGTATGTCTCTATCATTTTTCTGATAATAAACTTCATTTCGAGCGGAGGGCACACGGATTTGTGGGATGGAATGATTACATTTCTGATCACTGAAGGCATGGCGCTAAAACAGACTGCACGGCTCGACCCTGAAATCCCTAGTATCTCAAATACTAGCATTCCAGTCATGATAAATGGCTTTCTCCACTGGGAAGTACAGAATAACAAGGTTGTCACTGGCAAATACTATGAATGGTTATCGATGTCAAAACCTATCGAACCCGTCTATACTTCCCGAGCCCTGCTTCTTCCTGCTATATCCGTCCCATTTTACTTTCTGGCTACACTTTTGTCCGTAAATCCTGTGTCGCTAATTGCTTTTTCAGTAAATTCAATTATTATTGCTTTGACAGGTCTAGTCATATTTTGTTTCTCATTGGATTTATATGGGTCTAGGAGACTGGCATTCATACTAGGTCTCATATTTACAACCTGCACTTTTATCTTGCCCTACAACACCAGCTTATTCCCTCAGCCACTTCAGGCGCTCTGCATAGTTTCAGGTGTCTTTTTTCTGTACAAGGCAAGACATAATCGACCTTCATTTATGTGCGTCTTTACTCGGAATTTAGACACTGCTCATGCCAAGACAGTATATTTCTACTGCGGGCTGGCGGGATTATTTTTAGGATTATCCATTTTTGCGAGCCCTACAAGCGGGCTTTTTCTTCCGGGATTTGTAATTTGTTCTTTTATCTTCTTGCGGCACAATAAAAAGTTAATTTTATGTTTCCTATTGACACTAGGGGCATTGCTAATTTTAGCGGGGATATTGAATTATACAAGATTCGGCACCATTAGCGAATTTGGTTATGGATCTCAATATGGAAACCTTTCATTAAATACTGGTTGGATAGGGCTACCTGGTTTGCTTCTGAGTCCAGGTAAAGGATTATTGTTCTATTTTCCA
>DATADQ010000158.1:0-3606 GCA_036258455.1 Nitrososphaeraceae archaeon
ATATATGCTTAAACACTGTTCACAATAATATTTTTCACGTGAAGTACGTATAATTTTAGTATGTTTGTTTTTGTTTGTTCTCCAGCAGCTGTTACACCTTAATACAAAGTCATTAATGGCTGGATCCCATTCTTCCATTACAGTAGATCATTAGATCGGCTATATAAAACGTAACCGCCCTTAAAGATTCCTATGCCGGAACTGCAGAGGGAAAAGTGACTTTCGAGAGAATACTAAGCATACTTAAGAGGCATCACTGATATACGTGCCGATTGTTAACAGGTTAGTTGTTCAAGTTTTCTTTTTGTGTTCTTGAGCTATAGCTTGTCTTTTATTAAGATCTTCGTTATCATAGCGTGTTTAACTCTGATGGCTATCTTCTGCTGCTACAGTCTTATATAGTAATTTTATCCATCATATGTGAAAGACAGAATGTCTCAACAACATGACAACGAAACTCTTGCTCACCGATTCCATATGGATATCTTTCAAAAAGGTGAGTTAGGAGTGGCAGATGAGATTCTTGCTTCTGATTTTGTTTGGAGAAATCCCATCATTCCTCCCGAGTTGCAACACGGTCCAGATAGTGTAAAGAAGATTGCATCTGCGGTCATAGATGCAATGCCGGACCGTCAAATCACGCATGATGACACCATAGCCAAAAGTGACAAAGTATTGATTCGTTGGACAATGACTGGTACTCCTAAAAGAGAACTCTTGGGTATTTCTCCAAGCGATACACCCATAGCGATTATAGGTTTTGACCTGTTTCGTATTTCTGGTGAGGGGAAGATTGTAGAAATGTGGCAGCAATTTACCAATGGCAAATGGCCATAGTGTATTGAGGACCATTTCTTAGTTCACGTCATAGGCAGCAAATGAAGCGACTTGGAATCCAAGTAGAATGCCCGCAGCTATCCATAGTTCTTCAGGATGAATATCCATATCGTAAGATGGTGTCCTTGGGAGCACTTGCAAATAAACATAACTCATTGAATAGGGATTTCAGAATGTAATAAATCATGATCTTTCAAGGTGCAGAGCTAAATTTGAAAAATGGAGATAAATCTTGACCAATTGCCGACTAAAAGTAGTTTATTGTTAGATGCTCGTTGATTGCAATAGGATTAGACGGTATGTGAAAAGCGTACTTTGCTATGCTACTTTCATTTTATAGCGTTAGTCAGCTAATTTGAACTTATATATTTGCTATCTCCCATAATATATAGAGCCTTGACAGTCTCTTCTCTAGGAACGAAGCTGATAGAAAATAATCCTGAAGAGATTGTCAAAGAAATATCACAAATGACTGCTAATTCAAATGAACTAGCAACTTGTCTGCCTTCAGGAGGAATGCAATATAGTTATAAATATTTTTTCGAAATTAAGAAAGAACTATTAGAGAAACAAAAAAAAGGACAACACAAGGGTATAAGGTATGTTACTGTTATAGATAAGGAGAATATCCATTTAATCAAGATATACCTACAATCAGGAATACAAGTAAGACATGTGAGAAACCTGCCACCTATGAGCTTTGGAGTTTCAGACAAACAAATAGCCGCAACAATAGAGAAAATGGAAGGCGGACGAAATGTTCAAAGTCTTTTGATAAGCGATGATCCTCATTATATGAAGCATTTTAGTTCAATTTTTGAGGAATTATGGAAAAATGGAATGAATGCTTCAGATAGGTTAAGGGAAATCGAGGAAGGAATCGAGGCTGATATCAAAGTTATTGAGAACCCCTCATTAGTGTTAGACCTTTACTTGGATACTGTATCTTCAGCTAAACAAGAAATACTTTTGATTTTTCCTACAACAAAGGCCTTTATTCGCCACCAGAGAACGGGAGTTTTCTATCTACTAAGGGAGATTGTACAACAGCAGAAGATCAAGGTCAGAATATTAATGCCTTACCACGAAATGACAGTCCAGACTATAGAAGACTTGAAAAAAAATGCAGACAAGGACGTTGATATTCGTTCTATTAATCAAGTAGAAAATGCTATGGCTACATTTTTGGTTGTTGATAAGAAGTTCTCCCTTGTTATGGAGATAAAAGATGATTCTAAGGAAACATTTGATGAGTCAATAGGTTTATCAATATATTCTACAAGCAAAGCAGGTGTTTTATCCTATGTCTCAATATTCGAAAATCTCTGGAGCCAGACCGAACTTTACGAACGATTAAAACTGCATGAACGAATGCAAAGAGAATTTATCAATATTGCAAGCCATGAAATAAGGACGCCAACTCAAGCAGTATTAGGATTCTCTCAGTTATTAGAACAACATCCTCAGAAAAGAGATAAATTAATTCAAGGGTTAAGGAGAAATGCCGAGAGGCTTCAAAGGCTAAGCAATGATATTTTGGATGTTACCAGAATCGAAAGTCAAACTTTAAAGCTGATTAAGGAGAAAGTGAATATAAATGAAATAATACTAAACATTATTAATGATGTCGGGAATCAAATTCGAAATCCTGATAAGCTAAAGATTTCCATCTCAAATACAACAAGTCCTATTTATGTTGAAGCAGACAGACTAAGACTATATCAGATTATAGCAAACCTTCTTAGTAATGCTATAAAATTCACCAAAGAAGGAACTATATCTATTAGGGCTAACATGAAAAACAATAAAGAATTAATGATCGCAGTAACGGATGATGGGACAGGCATAGATCCTGTCATTATGCCAAGATTATTTACAAAATTTGCTACAAGGTCTAATATTGGAACTGGACTTGGACTATATATATCAAAAAACATTGTTGAAGCTCATGGAGGGAGAATCTGGGCTGAAAATAATCCTGATGGAAAAGGAGCTACTTTTAGATTTACCTTGCCACTGTTTAGAGTCCAAGAGCATTAAAACTCATCTTGCTTCTAGATAAGATCGCGGTCACCTAGAGATCATCCTCTCTCTTTTTATGGATTGGTATAGTTTAATAGAAAAGACAACATGATGTTAATAATCTCAGGTCCAAGGCCTATTGTCATTTGCCATTTGTTGAATAACTAATCTCTGTCTTAACTCTATTACTATGCCTTAAGAACCCAAAACTTTGTCATACTTATTTATCTAACCTAAAAACGAACATTTGAGCACTAAAGTCGAACAGTTTTAGATTCTGATGGTAATCTAATAAGCACAAATATAGATCCAGAAGATATAGAATTTGAACAAGAACATCACAACAGTAGAAGACAGATTTAGAGCAGAATGATTTAGGGAAGGATGAAAGGGACTTGAAATTAAGGAATTTAATCATCTTATCTAAACTAATCTACTCTTAGACTCATGTTGAGTAGTTATTGTGATTAGATTAGACGGAATAATTATGCTGCAATATTACTCAAATTGAGTAGTTATTGCAACATTAATTGATGTAAATTTTTACATCGCTTCCTTTTACCAAGATGTCTGATACTTCTATTTGATTATTCTATGATATGACACCATCTTGTTTGCAATTTGCTAAGAGAACTAACGATAAAACGTTATGATAAATACACACACATAGATACAATGTTTATCTATGCATATCGAGAAATACATTCGATCAAATCACAATAATTTTTTGCTTAGAGCAAATTAATA